>DFWY01000081.1 GCA_002381615.1 Polaromonas sp. UBA4122
ATCCGGGAGGCATCCATATAAGAGCTGTATGGATTAAAAAATCACCATGCAGTGGTTATTAACCCAGTCAACTCAATTATTGAAGGCAGGCTGGTCAGTATTAGATCGGCGTCAACAATCGACGCGTACAAGGGACAAGTGTGGACCAGACCCAGACGACAGAACAATTTTTGTTGGTGGCCAATCCGGATGGATCAGGCCTAATCAATAAACTCCCTGATCGCCGCCATGAACACGTCGGGCATCTGGAGCTGCGGTACATGGGCGCAGCCTGCGAGAACAACCAGTTTGGCATCAGGCAATCCAGCGCTGAGTTCATACGACATGGGGGGTGGCGTAGCTTCGTCCTGCTCGCCCACCAGTACCAGCGCGGGCACGGTCACCGACTTTAGCTGCGTACGCAGATCCAGCGAAGCCAGGGCTTCGCACGCGCCGTGGAAGGTCTGAGGATCAACCGAGAGAAAGCGTTTTTTGCGCGCCTCGATCAAATGCGGATTGAGCTGCTGAAACTCGGGCGAGAAAAGCCGTCGCATCGCCACATCAGCAATCGCGGTCAGTCCCTTTTCCCTGGCGGTGGCCGACATGCCTCTGAATGCAGCACGTCCGGGCTCCGAAAATGCTGCGCCGCAGTCGGCGAGCACAAGCCGCGAGGCAATGCTGGAATGGCGGATCGCGATGAGCAGCGCGATGAAGCCGCCGTAACCATTACCCAGCAGGATGGGCCGTTGCTTGAAGCCAAAACCCTGGATGACCTTGGCGATGTGGTCGGCAATCGTTTCAAGTTGGCCGCCCACAAAATCGGATTCACCGAAACCCGGCAGATCCAGGGCCAGCACCTGATGGCTTCGGGCAAGGATTGGCATGATCAGATCGAAGCTGGTCTGATCGGCCAGCAGCGAGTGAAGCAGCACGATGGGGGTGCCCTGGCCAGCGACTTTGGCGCTCAGTCGTTTGTCGCCCACCGTGAGTTTCACATTCCTGAAATCCATGGTTGTGTTCTGAGCTGTCATTTGGATGGACTCATCGGGTTGTTGTGAATGGGGTCGGCGTTTGAGCCCGCTTGATGTGAGTGTTCCTATGGCTTAGCTCAATTCAGGCGCGGCTGTTTGGCGGTGTCCTTGTACCAGTCGAACGGCGCGTCATCCAGGCGCACCATGACGCTCTTGGTTTCGAAGTGCTGGTCAAACGATTCGGTGCCACATTCGCGGCCGATACCTGAATTTTTGACGCCGCCCCAAGGGGAGGCTGGGTCGAGCCGGTGATGATCGTTAATCCACACGATGCCGCACTTCAACTGTGCAGCTACGCGGTGTGCACGGGTGATGTCGTTGGTACGAATCGCGCCGGCCAGGCCAAACGGTGAGTCGTTGGCCAGTGCCAGTCCCTCTGCTTCAGTGGAGAATTTGCTGATCGAGACGAAGGGACCAAACACTTCTTCTTGAAAGATGCGCATGCCTGCCGTCACGTCGGCGAACACGGTTGGTTCGACGAAAAACCCGTTATTGAGCGCCGGGTCAGTCGGCACCTTGCCACCGGCGACCAGGCGCGCTTTGTCCTCCTCGATGCCGATCCTTACATAGTTCAGCACCCGTTGCTGCTGGCGCGCTGACACCACCGGCCCCAGCTGTACGGTAGGGTCTTTCGGATTGCCGATACGGATGGTCTGGGCCTTTGCAGCCAGTTTTTCCACGAATTCGTCATAAATTTTTTCCTGCACGATTTGGCGGCTGCCGCAGATGCAGGTCTGGCCCGCACCAACGAATGCTCCGAAGGCGGCGTAGTTCACGGCCTGTTCCACATCGAAATCATCGAACACCAACACGGGGGTTTTGCCGCCGAGTTCCAAAGTCTGATGCGCGAAGTTGCCGCCGGCCAGCGCGCCGGTGATTCGGCCGGCTTCCGTGCCGCCTGTCAGCACCCACTTGGCCAGTCTGGGGTGTTCGGCCAAAGCCTTGCCGGTGGTCGGACCTAGGCCGGTAACCACGTTGAACACGCCGGGCGGCAGTCCGGCCTCGACGAACAGACGAGCCAGGCGCAGCGTGGTCAATGGCGTGTACTCGGATGGCTTGACCACAGTGGTGCAGCCCGATGCCAATGTCGGAGCCAGGCTCTTAACCATGATCATCAGTGGATGGTTGAACGGCGTGGAGTTGCCAACCACGCCGATGGGGGTGCGAATGGTGTAGTTCAGGTAGTTGCCATCGACCGGAATGACCGAGTCGCGCCGCGCTATGGCCAAGCCGGCGTTGTAGCGAAAGAAGTCTGGCAGCCGTGAAATCTGGGCCCGGGTTTCATTGAGTGAGCGCCCGTTGTTGGCGGTCTCGAGCTGGTACATCTCATCCAGATGGGTTTCAAACACATCGGCCAGCTTGTTGATCAGCCGGGCGCGTGTCCGGTTGGACATGCTGCTCCATTCATGGTTGTGGAAGGCGGTATCGGCGCTACGCACGGCGACATCAACATCGTGCACGTTGGCGTGGCTGATCTGTGCCAGCAGCTCGCCCGTGGCGGGGTTGATCACATCCAGCAGTTCGGTCTGCGAAGCCGGGACTTCGCGTCCATCGATAAACAATCCGTGAATGGGCACCTGATGGGCCTGTTTGGTGTTCGACATGAAAAACCCCCTAGAAAGTTGAAAATTAAACCCCAATGACAATTTTTGAAATCGCGTTTCTGACCCGTTTTCCAGCCGCTGCAATGTGGTGTTCTGCCAGCCGCTGTGCGCGCTTGACGACGCGCGCCTGAAGCGCATCAATGAGCTCGCTGTGCTCCTGTACCAGGGACTGGGGGTCACCTTTATTGATGTTGCTCAGGCTAATTTGCACAGCCCGCTCCATCTGGTCGATCAGGTCGATCAGATGGTCCCGCATTCGGATATTCGTGCCCAACTGGGCAAGGCGATGATGGAAAGCGCGGTTGTAGACAACGAAGCCGCCATTCCATTCGCTGGGATTGAAATGCCTGAACGCGTTGAGTTCTTCGAGCTGCTCGTCGCTGGCATACAGCACGATGCGCTCCATGCAGGCTCGTTCTAGTGCGGCGCGAAGATGAAACATGTCCTGAACATCTTTCAGCGACACAGGAGCCACCCGGTAGCCCTGCCTGGGAAGGGAGATAACCAGGCCCTCCCGTTCAAGGCGCATCAATGCGTCCCGTACGGGTGATTTGCTCACTTCAAAGCGCGCCGCCAACTCGGCTTCCCGGATCTCGGTGCCCGGGGCCAATCGGCAACTGATCATGTCGGCGCGCAACTGTTCGTAAACAGTTTCTCGCAAAAGCCGGCTGATGTTCGCTGGTTTAGAAGCGTCGGTTGATCTCATTTAAAAATATTACAGTTAGACTTTTTTTCAACATCTGATGTATCAGATAAGGTATCAATTAAACGCAATTCTGGAGCTTATTTCCAGTTATTCATTGGTGTATTCCCTTATATTGATGGGATTTTCTACTAAGTCTGTTTGACTTTAAGTTAAATCGTAATATATCATGAGCTTTGAATATTTGTCAGATTCAACGACCAAGGAGATGTCATGTCTAAGAGTTTGCTTGTTGTGGCGGCAGCCACTGCCATGTTCGCGACAACTTGTTTTGGTGTGGCCCATGCGGCCGAAAAAGATGCAATCCGTATCGGTTTTCTGACCATCAAATCTGGTGCTCTGGCGGCTGGTGGCAAGCAGATGGAGGAAGGCCTGCGTCTGTTCCTCAAGGAGCGCAACAACATAATTGCGGGCCGCAAGGTGGAGTTGTTTGTCGGGGATACAGCCGGCCAGCCGGCTATTACCAAGACCAAAGCCCAGGAATTGGTCGAAAAAGACAAGGTACAGGTGATCATCGGGCCGCTGGCAGCTTTCGAGGCGCTAGCCATTGATGACTACATCCGCAAGACAGAGGTGCCGGTGATTTCTCCTTCGGCCGCCGCCGAGGACCTGACCCAGCGCAAACCTAATCCGTGGTTTGTGCGTGCTGTGGGTACTTCTGCTCAGCCCAGCCATGTTCTGGGCGACTATGCAGCGCGCGAACTGAAGTACAAGCGCATTGCCATCATCGCTGATGATTTTGCCTTCGGCCATGAAATCGTAGCCGGCTTTCAGCGCACGTTCGAGGAAAACGGCGGTAAGGTTGTGCAAAAGCTTTGGTCACCACTGAACGTGGCCGATTACGGCACCTACATCGGCCAGATCAAGCCCAACGTGGACGCTGTGTTTGCGGCGTTTGCGGGCGGCAATGGCATCAAGTTTCTCAAGCAGTACGACGAATACGGTTTGAAAGCCAAAATCCCCCTGCTTGGCGCGATGACCACCGTGGACGAAGGCATTCTCAAATCCATGGGCGACGAGGCTTTGGGCGTGATTTCCGCTGGCTGGTATGCCGCGTCCATCAATAACCCGGACAACAAGCGCTTTGTTCAGGCCATGAACCGCGACTACAAGCAAGACCCCGGCTATTACTCCATGGGCGCTTATGGCGCGGCGCTGATGCTAGAGCAGGCGCTCAAGAACGTGAATGGCAATATCGAGGACAAGGCAGCTTTCATGGCCGCGCTGCGCAACGTGCAAATCAGCAACGATCCGCGTGGCAAGATCAGCCTCGATGCGCTGGGGAATCCGATCATGGATATCTATGTGCGTAAGGTCGAACGCAAGAACGGCAAGCTCATCAACACCGTGATCAAGACCTACCCGGCTGTCAGCCAATTCTGGACCTACAACAAAACGGATTTCTTGACCAATCCGGTTTATTCCCGCGACTATCCGCCGGCCAACAACATCGAGAAATAGGCCGTCCAGAACAAGGGTACTTCGATGTCATTCTGGTTCATCCAGAGCCTGAACAGTCTGGCCTTGGGTGGGGTACTCTTCACTCTGGCCGCTGGCTTTTCGCTGATCTTCGGACTTATGCGTATTGCCAACCTCTCGCATGGCGCTTACTTCATGTTCGGCGCCTATATTGGGTTGAGCGTTTTGGAGAGCGGTCACGGTTTTGGTGTCGCAGTCCTGGCCGCAGGGCTGGGCGTTGGCATTTTGGGCGGGCTGGTGGAACGTTTGGTCTTGCGCCGACTTGCTGGAAACACCTTGTCGCAGGTGCTGGCAACCTTGGGTGTTGCCTTTGTGATCGCAGATGGCAGCCTGTGGATATGGGGCGGCGACCCGCGCCCCGTCTCACCGCCCGAATGGCTGGCTGGTGGCGTGCAGATGCTGGGACTGACCTTTCCGCTATATCGCCTAGCCGTGGTGTTGTTCAGTTGCGTGATTGCCATCTGTCTATGGCTGCTGCTGGACAAGACCCGACTGGGTGTGATGATTCGCGCCAGTGTCGATGACCGGCAAATGGCCCAGGGCATCGGTGTGCCTGCTTCAAGGTTGTTCACTGTTGTGTTTTGCCTGGGCACAGCGCTAGCTGGCGTTGGCGGCGTAATGGCCGCGCCCATCCTGTCGGTTTATCCGGGACTGGATGCCGACATGCTGCCGCTGGCACTGGTGGTCGTAATCCTGGGCGGCTTGGGCAGTCTTGCCGGGGCGTTTGTGGGCAGCTTTCTGATCGGCTTTGTCTACAGCTTTGGCCAGGTTCTGTTTCCCGATCTGGCCTACATCATTTTGTTTCTACCCATGGTCATCATTCTGGCGGTGCGACCCCGTGGCCTGTTCGGGAGAATCACGGCGTGAAGCGGGTACTGTTGTTGGTGTTGCTGGGCCTGCTTCTGTGCCTGCCGTGGTGGATCGGCGGGGTGTATTACATCAATCTGGCCAGCCAGATTCTGGTTGCGGCCTTGTTCGCTGTCAGCCTGAACTTGCTGGTGGGTTATGCCGGGCTGACTTCGCTTGGGCATGCGGGCTACCTGGGCCTGTCGGCTTACGCCAGCGGCTGGCTCATGACAAATCTGGGCTGGGGGCATCTTGCCTCTGCCACTATGGCGCTCGCCGGCACAACCGCCGTGGCGGCCGTGTTTGGATTGATTGCGCTACGCGCCACAGGCATTAGCTTCTTGATGATCACGCTAGCCTTGGGCCAGATCTTGTGGGGCATCGCTTACCGCTGGGCAGCGGTTACCGGCGGAGATAACGGAATTTCCGGGTTGACTCGCCCGAGCCCGTTCGGCATGGATCTTGGCGATGCACGGAATTTTTATTTTTTCGTGCTGGCTGTTTTCCTGCTGGTGTGGTGCTTGGTCGCAATCTGGGTGCGATCCCCGTTTGGTGCCAGCATTCGGGGTACCAAGGAACAGCCTCGACGGATGAGTGCACTGGGCTATAACGTCTGGCTGATCCGTTGGATCACTTTCACCGTCAGCGGTTTTCTGGGTGCGGTGGCGGGCCTCATGTACGTCTACTATCACCAGTTCATCAGCCCGCACAGCCTGTCGCTGGCCAATTCGGCCGAAATGCTCTTGATGGTGATTGCTGGCGGCGCGGGCACGCTCAGCGGCCCGGTGGTCGGTGCTGCCCTTGTGGTGCTGCTCAAAAACGTGGCCAGCGCCTACATTGACCGTTGGGTCATGTTGCTGGGCTTTGTCTTTATCTTCATCGTGATGTTCGTGCCTGATGGGATCGTAGTGGGTCTGGCGCGGCTTGGCCGAAGGCTGGCACGCTGGCGCCAGCGTTTGGGCGACAAGAAGCGTGCAGCGCATACCGGCTTACCAGTCGAGGACACCCTGTGAACACGCCGATTCTTGAACTGTCAGGCCTGAGCAAATCCTTTGGCGGACTGCAGGTCACGCGCAGCGTGAACCTGAGCGTGCAGCCGGGCGAGCGCCATTTACTGATCGGCCCTAATGGGGCCGGCAAGACCACGTTGTTCAATCTGATCGCCGGGGATCTGCCAGCCTGCGCTGGACGCATCACGTTGATGGGCCAGGATGTCACGCAGATATCCACTGCGGCGCGCGCCCAGCGTGGACTGGCGCGTACTTACCAGATCCTGACCCTGTTCGGGCGTGACACGCTCCTCCACAACATCAAACTCGCACTGATGGGCAAATTGGCCCTGCGCTGGCGGCAGTGGGGCTCGTTTGAATACGAGAAATCGCTCTCTAGCTGCGCGATGGGCGCGCTGGACGCTGTGGGCTTGGCAAACAAGGCACATCTGCCGCTGGAGCAAACTTCCTATGGTGAAAAACGCCGGCTGGAGATCGCCATGGCCCTGGCACAGCAGCCCCAGCTTTTGCTGCTCGATGAACCGCTGGCGGGCCTGTCCTCACAGGAGCGCGAAACCATTACAGCGCTGTTGGCTTCGATCGACAGGAATATCACCATCATCATGATCGAGCACGACATGAAAGCAGCATTGGCCTTTGCCGACAGCATCACACTGTTGCACTACGGTGAGGTGATCACGGCCGGGACTCGTCAGGAAGTGGTTGACGACCCGCGCACCCGGGAGATCTATCTTGGCCACTAGCCTGTTGTCGCTCGATCGCGTCAATGCCTTTTACGGCGACAGCCATGTGCTGCATGATGTGAGCCTGAATCTGCAGGCGGGCCGACTTCTGGCCCTGCTGGGGCGCAACGGCGCAGGCAAAACCACCTGCATCAGCTCGATCATCGGTTTTTTGCCATCCCGCTCGGGGAGTATTCGACTCGACGGGGAAGCGATACAAACCTGGTCGCCCGAAATGATTTGCCGTAGTGGCGTTGGTCTTGTGCCTCAGGGGCGTCGCGTTTTCGGCAGCCTCACCGTGCGCGAGAACCTGGATGTTGCTGCGCGCAAGGGGGATCGTGTCCAGAGTCACTGGACGCGTGACGGTATTTACGATATTTTTCCACGCCTTAAAGAGCGCCAGAGCCAGCAGGCCAGCAGCCTGTCGGGCGGGGAACAGCAAATGCTTGCCATCGGCCGCGCGCTGATGACTAATCCCCGGGTGCTCTTGTTGGACGAGCCGTCCGAAGGCCTGGCGCCACAGCTCGTGCGCGAGGTGGGCCAGATACTCACGATGCTAAAGACGCAGATGTCGATTGTCTTGGTGGAGCAAAACCTCGGTCTGGCATTGAAGGTGGCCGATGACGTGGCGCTACTCAATACCGGGCGTGTGGTGTTTGCTGGCACACGCGATTTGTTCGAGCAGCAACAAGCCGAACTGCAGAGCCACTTGGGGGTGGAGTAGGCCGTAAGTGGATAAACCATTGCAGCGCGCCTGTCTGAAGCGGGATCAATCAATCACTCAGCAAAGGAACTGCGCATGAACGATTTGTCAAAAGAGGCGCCCCTGGGGCGTTACACACTGCGCTACCTCGACGTAGGCCAAGGCACCCCTGTGGTGTTGATCCATGGGTTGGCGGGCGATTACAGCGCCTGGCTGACCCAGATTGATCTGCTCAAACAACACCACCGCGTGATTGCATTCGACAACCGGGGCGCGGGCAAGAGCACTCAGATCGACGAGCCGGTGAGCACCACCGATCTGGCGGCAGATACCCTGCAGCTCATGGAATATTTGGGGGTTCCGGCGGCACATGTGGTGGGGCGCTCCATGGGCGGTGCGGTGGCACAGCACATGGCGCTGCAGGCGCCGGACCGTGTCCTCTCCCTAGTGTTGTGCGCATCCTTTGCCAAGCTCGATCCCCTGGGAGCTCGGGTTCTATTGAATATGCGTGAAGCTCTGGCCTGGCGAATGAGCTGGGCTGACCATGCGCGCCACTCGGTGCAGAATTTCGTCTCAGCTGATTTCTTCAACAACTATCCCGATCGTGTAGCTGCGATCGAGCGCCTTATCGGCGGAGAAACCCGTTTGCCTGCTTGCTACATGCGACAAAATGAAGCCTGCCAAAACCACGATACCCTGGCTGACTTGCCGCTCATCCAGCCGCCCACTCTGGTAATGGCCGGACAGAACGATCCAATTTGTTCGCTCACCGCCACGCGCGCGCTCGGCGATGGCTTGCCGAATGTGCACACCGAGATATTCAGCAACGCGAGCCATTTTTTCCTGATGGAGCAGCCCGACAAGTTCAACCCGCTGCTCAGCCAGTGGTTGCAGGCCCACGAGCCTGCGTGAATACGATGCCGCTGCATACGGTAAAAATTCGAACGCACGAATTCACTCGAAATGTGTAGTCTGGCCGCAAAACTAATCGCATATCAAGAGGACCAAGGTCCAGTGCCAACGGTCGTGGAGTTCCTGCAATGCGTCTGGATGTAGCGCAGAACATAGCGCTTCAGAGATTGCAGGACGACTTTCCCAAAGTCTAGACGGCTTGGACAGATACCGAGGTGCTGCGCACCCTTCATCACCAAAAAACAAAAATCCCAGCGCAGTACTCTCGCCGACGCCTATTTAGGGGCAACAGAGCGGCTGCGCTCGATGGCTTCACGCACGGCCTGCTGGACGTCGTCTTTCTTGAGATTGACCGTCTGCTCACGGCAGTAGGCAAACAGGCTGTCGAGCTCGGTTGATTTGTCGAAGACCCCATCGGCCCCCAGCTCGGCCGCCCGTAGGCGGATTTCTGGCGTGGCGTAGTTGGTCAGAACGACGACCTTCTGGTACCACTCGCGATTGCGGCACCCTGCCAATATGCCCAGACCGCTGCCTTCCTTTAAAAACAGGTCCACGATGGCCAAATGCCATGTTCCGGCATGCATATCAAGCCAGCGGGTGCTTTCGGCCTGGGTCGCGGAGTGGGCTGTGACTTTGACATCGGCGATCTCCCGAAGCGATTCGATCAGGTTATCGAGGACGGTCGCGTTGTCTTCAGCGAGGTAAGTGATGAGTGTCTCCATGGGTGAAGTGTGGGGTTATTACATTGGTCGGTGGCTGCACATTGGGTCAACCCGGCTGCCCCTATAAAAACACTTTAGGTCAGGAAAAACTGCCATCCGTTGGTGCACATTGGTGTAGGGCAAGCTTACCGGCGGCGCGCATCACGCCATGTAGGACCAGGCCATGATTGCTTGTCTGAATATGCGGGTGCCGCTGGCTGCGTCCGGTTCCGCAGACACTTTAGTAAAACCAATCAATGAAACTGTAGTTGGTTCGTAGCAGGGGTCCGTCGGATTGAGGGGCCGGTTTGGAAAAACACCTCGAATGACCACAATGGGTCGAGGGGGGCGGTCGCCAACGGGTCAACCACGTCCGCTCTTCGTCGACCTATCAGTGCGATAGCCGCCACTTCCGATGCACTTGCCCTTGAAGCTAGACATTCAAAGCCACAAGCCGTCGTGAGGCATTTGTATGGTGGTTGCCGGACTGCCACCGACAAAAGAGCCGATCACGATGCTGAGCACGGATATGAACATGCTTGCAAAGAATGCCGTCCAGAAACTCGACACCTTGAAGCCCTTAATCAGCGAGGCCACCAGCAAAATCATCAGAGCATTGATCACCAGTACAAATAAGCCGAACGTCAGCAGCGTCAGCGGCAAGGTGAGTATGATGAGCAGCGGTTTGATGATGGCGTTTGCCAAGCCGAGAAACAGCGCAGAGACGATCAATGACGAAGCATTGTCAAATTTTAGACCATTGAAAATATGACTGGCCACCCAGAGTGAAAGCGCAGTGATGCCCCAGTGCAGAAAAAAGGGCGTCAGATTTTCCAGCATGTCAGGGGGCCTTGTTGAGTAAGTTTGTTTGAGTATAGAGTGATGGATATGCACAGCCGCACCGGCACAGAGCCGGTGTTCGAGCCTAATCAGCCCCGCTCCTCTGAAAAGCGTTGGGACACTGCTGATTTGAAATTTTGAACCAGATTCTTAAACACCGCAGGGAAAATCATGAAACTTCATCGCCTCATCATCGGTCTTTGCTTCGCTGCGTTATTGAGTGCCTGTGGCGGTGGCGGTAGTGACTCAACGCCAGCCACCGGACCGGTCGCTTCAACGCTGTCGTTTCCGCTGAAAAGCGCCTACAGCACACTCGTTGCCAATGGTTATACAAAGAGGTATGACGTCTCTGGATCTTGTAACGGCTTGGCGAGTGAGGTCACCGCTCCGGCCACAGGCGGGCAAACCTTTAACGGAGTGTCGGTGCCGTGGTCAACCGCATTGACATTGTCAATAAATGTGACTACCTGCGCATCGATCACCGCAACCATAAACACCTATTACGACACCGACTACACGCCACTGGGTTTCAGCTCGAGCGGTGTCTATAGCGTTTACCTGCCGCCGCCCAGCATTCCGACATCCATCATGGTCGGTGATACCGGTACTATCGGCACAGCCACCAATTTCACGGGCAGCAGCAGCACAGGAACTCGGGAGGGGCAAACGGTGGTCAGCTATGTTGTCGAGCCGGACACGGCCAGCACCGCCATTGTGAATTTGATTTTCAAAACCTTTGACACCTCAGGGAATCTGAAAAGTACAGAGCAAGACCGCTACAAAATTTCCTCTACTGGCGCACTAGCCCCGGTTTCCAAAGATACCTTGACAGCGACGACCCACCTGATTCTTCAGTGACTTGGGGCTGGTCACTTTGACGCTTGGCAGATCTGCGGCGTCGATGTTCGCCTGTGCCGGGAGGAGTCGGACGGCCTGACCCAAGGTGCGCCTCTGGCCGTATCCGCTAACTGCTTGAGTTAGTGCGTAAGCCCACCCAACGCGTGAGGGCAACAAAAAAGCCGTCCCTGATTGAACAGGAACGGCTTTTGGTATTTGGTGCCCGGGGCCGGAATCGAACCGGCACGCCTTTCGGCGGGGGATTTTGAGTCCCCTGCGTCTACCAATTTCACCACCCGGGCAGGAAGAAGCGAAGCCCTAAATTATGGCACAGTGTGGTTATGAAATATCCAACCATTGAAGACGCGATTGGCAAAACGCCGCTGGTCGCTTTGCAGCGCATCGCTGCCACCGAAAACGCAGCACGCGGCAACGTTATTCTGGGCAAACTCGAAGGCAACAATCCTGCCGGTTCCGTGAAGGACCGTCCTGCGCTGTCCATGATCCGGCGCGCTGAAGAGCGCGGCGATATCAAGCCGGGCGACACACTGATTGAAGCCACCTCGGGCAACACCGGCATTGCGCTGGCCATGGCGGCCGCCATCAGGGGCTACCGCATGGTGCTGATCATGCCGGAGGACCTGAGCATTGAGCGCGCCCAGACCATGAAGGCCTTTGGCGCCGAGCTGATCCTGACGCCCAAAAGCGCCGGCATCGAGTACTCGCGTGATCTGGCGGACCAGATGCAGAAAGATGGCAAAGGCCGCGTGCTCGACCAGTTTGCCAATGCGGACAATCCGCGCATCCATTACGAGACCACCGGGCCCGAAATATGGACAGACACGTCAGGCAAGGTGACACATTTTGTCAGTGCCATGGGAACCACGGGCACGATTACCGGCGTTTCGCGCTACCTGAAAGAGAAAAATCCGGCCATCCAGATCATCGGCGCGCAACCCAGCGAGGGCTCGCGCATTCCGGGCATCCGCAAATGGCCACAGGCGTACTTGCCCAAGATTTATGACCCCAGCCACGTGGACAAGCTGATGCTGGTCAGCCAGAGCGACGCCGAAGACATGTGCCGCCGGCTGGCGCGCGAAGAGGGCATTTTTGCCGGCATTTCCGCCGCCGGGGCCTGCTGGGTGGCGCAGGAAATTGCCAAAACGGTGAACGATGCCGTGATTGTCTTCATCGTCTGCGACCGGGGCGACCGCTACCTCTCGACAGGCGTCTTTCCGGCCTGAGTTTCTGCCTGATTGTGGATAAAAGCAGCATATAGCCCATATATGACGGGCGTAAACAGCTATAAAAAACATAGCAATCCGTTACCGTGACTTGCCCACCATGACCCACGAGGGTAGTGACGCGGTGGACGACCCGGGCCGCACCTTGTTACTGCTTAAAATAGCAGCAACCCAAGGATTCCCATGCACATCGACAAAGAACTCGACACACGCGGCCTGAACTGCCCGTTACCCATTTTGAAAGCTAAAAAAGCGCTGACCGAAATGCTCAGCGGCCAGCTGTTGCGCGTGGTGTCCACCGATGCTGGCTCAACCCGCGACTTCCAGGCGTTTGCCAAACAGACCGGCAATGAGTTGGTGGACCAGCAAATTGCCGGCAGTGACTTCATTCACGTGCTGAAGCGGCGTTGAGGATTTACCAGGCCTTGTGGTCGGGTCAGGCCCCGCAGGCCCGGGACTCAATTGAGCTTGAGCCCGCTCAGGTAGTTGCGGAAGTGCTCGCCTACTTCGGGATGCTGCAGCGCCAGTTCAACAGTGGCTTCCAGAAAACCTTCCTTGCTGCCGCAGTCGTAGCGCTTGCCCTGGTATTGCAGGGCATACACGGTTTCCTCGGTGAGCAGGCTTGAAATGCCGTCGGTGAGCTGAATCTCGCCGCCCACACCAGAGGCCTGACGGCGGATATGCTCAAAAATTGCGGGCGTGAGGATGTAGCGCCCGGCCACTCCCATGCGCGACGGCGCCACTTCCGGGGCTGGTTTTTCCACGATTTTCTGCACTTTCATCAGCCCTGGGCTGACGACTTCTCCGGCCACGATGCCGTAGCGGCGTGTCTGCTCCAGCGGCACTTCCTGCACGGCCAGCACCGACTGCTGAAGCCGCTCGAACTGCGCGGCCATTTGAGCCAGTACCGACTGGCCCCCCGCCGGGCCCACCATCAGGTCGTCGGCCAGCAGGACGGCAAAGGGCTCATTGCCGACCAGATGTTCGGCGCACAGCACCGCATGGCCCAAGCCCAGGGAGCGGGGCTGGCGAACAAAGGCAAAGTTCATGTCGTCGGGCTGAACGGAACGCACCAAGGCCAGCAAGTCGTGCTTTTGGGCCACTTCCAGCTCGTTTTCCAACTCGTAAGCGGTATCGAAGTGATCTTCGATGGCCCGTTTATTGCGTCCAGTTACAAAAATCATGTGGCGTATGCCCGCTGAATAAGCCTCTTCCACTGCGTACTGGATCAGCGGCTTGTCCACGACGGGCAGCATTTCCTTAGGCTGGGCTTTGGTAGCGGGTAAAAAGCGGGTACCCAGTCCCGCAACAGGAAAAACGGCTTTGGTGAGTTTGAGTTTTTGCATTAATTTTGACCAGGAAAAGACTAAAGTGTTACATGGTTGATACAGCGCCCGAATCGGACTAAAGCCCGAATGGACGTATGTAAACCGCGCAATAACATTGTCTGCAGAAAAAGGATTGTCGAAGTGGACATCTTACTTCTCGATGCATTGGTGCCCGAGGCCATGGCCTGGCTTGCAGCCCGGCACAGCGTGGCATACCGTCCCGAGTTCGCCGAGGACCTGGTTGCATTGCGCAAGGCGGCCTACAAAACCAGGGGCATTGTCTTTTCACGGCACACCGTCGTCACCCGGGAGTTGCTTGATTTCCTGCCTGGGCTCAAGGCCGTAGGCCGCCTGCATCTGGGGACGCACAACACCGACCTGATGGTCTGCAAGGAGCGCGACATCAAGGTGGTGCAAGCCAGCAATGCCAATGTGCGCTCCAATGCAGAGTACTTGCTGAGCAGTTTGTTGCTGCTGTACCGTCGCGCCATCGTGGCGGCCCTGATGGGGCGCAAGCAACCGACAACCCGGGAGGGGCGTGAGCTTCATGGCAGCACGGTGGGCATTTTGGGACTGTCGCCTACCGCGCATACGCTGGCTGGCATGCTGAACGGCCTGGGTGTTCGCCTGATCGGCTATGACCCGGCTGTGCACTACACGGCGCCCATCTGGGAGCATTTGCGGATTCAGCCGGTCTCGTTGCCTGAGTTGATGAGCCAGGCCGATGCGGTGTCGGTGCAAATGCTGTATGCCACCCGGTTCAAGGGCTTTGTGAACGAGAAGTTGCTGGTTTCCTGCAAGCGTGGCCAGTTATGGGTCGGCATCAGCCGCGGCGCGCTGTTTGATCAAGGCGCGCTGGCCGCAGCCCTGTGCGATGGCCGCATTGAAGCCTGTATTCTGGACGGCGCCGAGGCGAATTTTCTGAGCGACAGCTCGCCGCTCATGGGCCTGAAAAACCTGTTTGTCACGCCGCGTCTGGGCTCGCACACGCGAGAGGCGCGGCTGCGCTCAAGCTGGTATGTCGCGCACCGCATGCATGAAGCCATCGGCACGCCGCACGGCGGTTTGGCACTGCGGTCCAGCGCTTTCATGGACCCAGGGCGCGCCGCGCTTACTTCAAGCGCGCCAGCTGTGCCCTGATCTTCTCCAGCGTGGCCGTGAACTCGGTCAGGCGCTTGCGCTCCTGCTCCAGCACGGCCGGCGGAACTTTCGCCACAAAAGTCTCGTTGCCGAGCTTGGCATGGACCTTGACCAACTCGCCTTCAAGGCGCGCTGCTTCCTTGCCAAGACGCGCTTTTTCAGCAGCGACATCCACTTCCATGTGCAGACAGATGCGCGCCTCACCGACCACGGCCACGGGCGCTGCCTGAGCTGCTGCGGCCCACTCGGCTTCGCCCTCGAACACCTTGACTTCGCTGAGCTTGGCCAGCGACTTGAGCACAGGTGCGACGCTGCTCATGAACACCGGATCGCCCACCACAAACAGCGGCAGCCGTGTGGCCGGCGACACCTTCATTTCGCCGCGCAAATTGCGGCAGGCATCTACCAAGGTCTTGAGCTTGGCCACATGCGCCTCGGCTTGCGGGTCAATTTTTTCGGGCTGGCTCTGCGGGTAGCCGGCCTGGCCGATGAAGGGGCCGGCCCGGCCAGCGACAGGTGCCACCTTTTGCCAGAGTTCTTCGGTGATGAAAGGAATCACCGGATGGGCCAGCCGCAGTATGCCTTCCAGCGTGCGAATCAATGTGCGGCGTGTGGCGCGCTTTTGCGCTTCGGTGCCGGTCTGGATTTGCACCTTGGCGATTTCCAGGTACCAGTCACAGAATTCATCCCAGATGAACTGGTAAATGCTGCCTGCCACGTTGTCCAGGCGGTAGTCGGCAAAGCCTTTGGCGACATCGGCTTCCACGCGCTGCATGGTCGATGAAATCCAGCGGTCGGCTTGCGAGAAGCTCAGGTAATTTTCAAGCTCGCCACCGGGTGCGCATTGCTCCTTGGTGTGTTCATTCAGTCCGCAATCCTGGCCTTCGCAGTTCATCAGTACAAAGCGTGTGGCGTTCCAGAGCTTGTTGCAGAAATTGCGGTAGCCCTCGCAGCGCTTGCTGTCAAAGTTGATGCTGCGCCCCAGGCTGGCGAGGGACGCAAAGGTAAAGCGCAAGGCATCGGCACCATAGCCGGGAATGCCGGCCGGAAATTCTTTCTCGGTGTTCTTGCGAACCTGCGGCGCCGTCTCGGGCTTGCGCAGCCCTTGCGAGCGTTTTTCCAGCAGCGGTGCCAGTTCAATTCCGTCAATCAGGTCCACCGGGTCCAGCACATTTCCCTCGGACTTGCTCATTTTCTTGCCTTGTGAGTCTTTCACCAGGCCATGGATGTACACGTGGTGGAAGGGCACCTGGCCGGTGAAATGCGTGGTCATCATGATCATCCGGGCGACCCAGAAGAAGATGATGTCGTAGCCGGTGACCAGCACGCTGGAGGGCAAAAAGAGGTCCAGTTCTTTCGTCTTGTCTGGCCAGCCTAAGGACGAGAAGGGCACCAGCGCCGAGGAATACCAGGTGTCCAGCACGTCTTCATCTCGCGTGAGTTGCTTGCCGGGCGCCTGGGCTTGCGCTGCAGCTTCGTCGGTGGCCACGTACACCTTGCCGTCTTCGTCGTACCACGCGGGAATCTGGTGGCCCCACCACAGCTGGCGCGAAATGCACCAGTCCTGGATGTTGCCCATCCACTGGTTGAACGTGTTGACCCACTGCTCGGGAACGAACTTGACCGCGCCGCTGTCCACCGCGTCGATGGCTTTTTGGGCGATGGACTTGCCGCTAGGGTCTTGGTCGCTGACCTTGGTCATGGCGACAAACCACTGGTCGGTCAGCATGGGTTCAATCACCTGGCCGGTGCGGGCGCAGCGCGGCACCATCAGCTTGTGCTTTTTGATTTCCACGAGGAAGCCCTGCGCTTCCAGGTCGGCCACCACCTGCTTGCGGGCCACGAAGCGGTCGAGGCCACGGTATTTTTCAGGGGCGTTGTCGTTGATCACGGCATCGAGTGTCAGCACGCCGATGATGGGCAGCTGGTGCCGCTGGCCGACGGCATAGTCGTTCACATCGTGCGCGGGCGTGACCTTCACCACGCCGGTGCCGAATGCCTTGTCCACATAGTCGTCGGCGATCACTGGAATCTCGCGGTCGCACAAAGGCAGTAGTACGCGCTGGCCGATCAGGTGCTGGTAGCGTTCGTCCTCGGGGTGCACCATCACCGCCACGTCGCCCAGCATGGTTTCGGGGCGCGTGGTGGCTACCGTTAAAGAGCCCGAGCCATCCGCCAGGTGATAGCGGATGTGCCAAAGAAAACCGTCTTCTTCCTCGCTTTCGACTTCCAGATCGCTGACGGCGGATTTCAGCACCGGGTCCCAGTTGACCAGCCGCTTGCCGCGGTAGATCAGTCCCTGCTCGTAGAGCTGCACAAAGGTCGAGGTGACGACCTTGGACATTTTCGGGTCCATGGTGAAGTATTCGTGCTTCCACGACACCGAGTCGCCCATGCGGCGCATCTGGCGTGTGATGGTGGAGCCCGACTCTTCTTTCCACTCCCAGACCTTGGCGACAAAGTTTTTGCGGCCCAGGTCATGGCGGGTTTGGCCTTCACCTTGCAGCTTGCGTTCCACCACGATCTGCGTCGCAATACCCGCGTGGTCGGTGCCCGGTACCCACAAGGTGTTGTGGCCCAGCATGCGGTGGTAACGCGTCAGCGAGTCCATGATGGTCTGGTTGAAGGCGTGGCCCATGTGCAGCGTGCCGGTCACATTGGGTGGTGGCAACTGGATGGAAAACGAGGGTTTGGCAGCGTCCATTGTCGGTTCATACAGGCCGCTTTGCTCCCACAGCGGGCCCCAGTGGCTTTCAATCGCCGCAGGCTCAAACGATTTGGCCAGGCTGTCCAGCCCCGGCGTGGGTGGTGACACTTTGGCAGCGTCGGGTGCAGGGGAGGCGGGGGTTGGGATGGCAGCGTCGGTCATGGGGCAATGAAAAACGGCATCGAAGGGATGCCGCCTTGGGTTGGATGTAACTGCCCAGATTTTATTCGACTGGCTGGCCCTCGCCGGGTGAGACTTCGGGCGGGGCGCTTGGTGGGGCTGTCTGGCTTGCCGCCGCAATACAGGCTTGCAGCAGCGCGCTGTCGCCCAGCTGGTTGGCCATGATCAGGATCAGCCTGGCATTGAGCAGCTCGGATGCCTCGCGGCTCAGGCCGCTGTGGGCGTCCAGCAGGCTTTCGTAAAACGCATCGGCGTCCTGGAAATTGGGGGTGGTTTTCATGGGTGTCCTTACGGTCGTCAGTGCAGGCCGAGGGTTGTTTCCACGGCGGCGATCAGGTGGCTGTCCACGGCCTCGCCGGTGGCGGCCAGGTAGCTGTCCGGCCGCACCAGTGCCCAGGCGTGACCGAACACGTGGCAGGCTCCCTGAAGATGGCCGACGCCACGGGCATTGATGTCGCGCACATGCTCGCGTGCCTGCGCTCGGTCGTCCGGGCCCAGCACCTGCACGCTACGCACCGGTGCATGCCGTGCCAGCTGCTTCAGGCGCTGCGCCCCGTCGGCCGACAGTTCGCCGAACACCAGCACCAACAGATCACCCGCAGCCCACTGCAGCAGGTCGTTGACCGTACCTTGCGAACCATCGGCCCAGCGGAAGGCAGCGTTCTGCACCGACTGGCCGCCGGTGGTGCCTTCACAAATGTGCGAACGGGTGTAAGTGTTGGCCACGGCCATGCGGCCGGTGTTGACCAGCGACCGGGCGAACAGGTGCTGTTTGGCCAGGCTGATGGCGGCGTTGCGAAAGCACCGCTCGATGCCGTCAGCCGGGCGCAGAAAGCGCGTGGTGCGGTTGGTCACCCGCACGTTCTGCTGCGCGGCTTCGAGGCGCTCCTCGTTGTAGCTGTCCAGCAGCGTCGGGCTGGCGCGTTCGCGCAGCACGGCGGCCAGCTTCCAGGCCAGGTTGTCGGCATCGGCCACGCCGGTGTTGCCGCCGCGCGCGCCGAAGGGGCTCACGATCTTGGCTGTGTCGCCCATGAAGAACACGCGGCCGACGCGCAACTGGTCCAGGCACTGGCTGCGATAGGCGTAGGGCCCGACCCAGATGATCTCGACCTCCACATCCTTGCCGAACTGGCGCTGCAGACGCTCGCGCACTTGCGTCAAGCTGCTTCCATCGTCGAGGTCGGCGTTCGGGGCCATCTGGTAGTCGATGCGCCACACGTCGTCGGCCATCAGGTGCTGCCAGACGGCGCGGTTCTCGTTGAAGGGCGCTTCGATCCAGGTGTGGCGCTCCACCGGCGGGTGCCTGGAAAAGCGCACATCGGCAATGCACCAGCGGTCATCGCCGCGCTGGGTCTGCTTCGTGGCACCGACCCACTGATGGAAGGGGGTGTGGGAGCCGCTAGCGTCAATCACGTGATCGGCTTCGAGCTGGTAGCTGCCAGCCGGTGTCTCCACCGTGAGTGTGGCGAAGTCGGCGTTCTGCGCAAAGGCGCTGACGCGCGACTTCCAGCGCAGTTCCACCTGGCCGAGTTCATAGATGCGCTCGACCAGATAGCCCTCAACATAGAACTGCTGGATGTTGATGAACGGTGGCTGGGTGGAGAGGTTGAAGCTGTTTTGCTGGCGCAGGTCGAACGAATACACCTCGTCCTCGCCCGCGAAGGTGCGGCCCACGTTCCACTGGATACCCTTTTTCGCGATGCGCTCGTAAATGCCGAGTTTGTGAAAGATCTCCAGCGACTTCTGCGTGTAGCAGATGCCCCGGGAGGAGGCGCCATTGAAGCCCACAGTGTTGTCTTCGTCCAGCAGCACGGCTTTCACGCCCAGGCGTGCAAGCGAGCAGGCAAGCGTCAGGCCGGTGATGCCGCCGCCGACGATGACCACCGGGTAGCGATGCACCTGGCCCGTGCTCAACTCGGGAGGGACCGCAAACGGATACTCGGGCAGCGCATAGCCCGAGCCTTGCGTGAATTCATAGTCCTTGGTGAAGCTCACCTCGGAATAAGGAGTGGGGGTTTCCAGCATGGTGTGCGGTCTCCTGTCTGATTTCATGAGTCAAATCGGCATACAGCCAAATAGCGACGGGAAGTAGCAGCTATTAAAATAGTAGCAGATAAAATCGGTCTGCTGATTTTTTTACATACTCGGGCCTGTCATTTTGCTGCGGCTTGAGCACTTCGGGTGCCTTGCCTTCGGCGCGGTCTTTGCGCCATTGTGCCTTGCGCACCGTCCATTCGGCCAGCCGCGCATGCGCCGTTTGGCTTTCCTTGCGCATCTGGAATTCGTCGGCCACGGAATCGACGCGGAATGAAGTGTGGTTGGCCCACCGCGGCGTGTTGGGCGAAGGCAGGGCCGCTAGAGGCAACCCGGTTGCCGCCAAGCCAGCATTAGCCAGGCTGGCCAAGCCGGTATGCGAGCCTTTGACGAGCGAAGTCATGAGCAATCTCCAAGGGCGCTGCCGCCGAAAATCTGACACCAGTATAAGTTTACCTATCCGTAATCGATTCGCTATAACGTAATTCGAAGTTACTGCCAGGAAAGGGATGCCGGCAGGCGACCTGTGATCGACCACTCCACAATTGAGAATTGGTTATTCACAAGCTCTTGTAAATAGCTTTTATCAATTATGTGCATTGAATCTGCCAACCAGACGCAGCGCGCCAGGCACGCTAAGGTATTGCAGTCTTCGGCCATCTTGATCGAAGCCGACCACACCCATTACCCCCCGCATGTGACGATTCCCGCTGAAACACTGGCATCGCTGGCGAGCGATTTGCATTGATTAGGACCGCGCCTGTCGTAAAGTCAGGCTTTTGCTTCGCCTTCCCCACTCCAAGCCATGCTATTTCTACTCTCGCCTGCCAAATCGCTCGACTACGAAACCCCACCGCACATTACTGAGCACACCCAGCCGCTTTTCAAGCACCAGTCCGCCCAGCTGATTGGCCTGCTCAAAACGAAATCGCCACAACAAATCAGCACGCTGATGAAGCTGTCGGATGCGCTGTCGGGCCTGAATGTCGCGCGCTACCAGGCCTGGTCCCCCAAATTCACCGCCAAAAACTCCAGGCAGGCCATGCTGGCTTTCAATGGCGATGTGTACGGGGGGCTGGACGCCAAAACCTTGAGCGAGGCGCAGTTTGGCTGGGCGCAAGACCATGTGTGCATTCTGAGCGGGCTATACGGCGTGCTGCGCCCGCTCGACTGGATGCAGCCTTACCGCCTGGAAATGGGCACCGCGCTGGCCACCGACCACGGCAAAAACCTGTACCAGTTCTGGGGTTCGCAGATTGCCGACTACCTCAATGAGCGCGCTGAGGCTGACAGGTCTCCCGTCATCGTGAATCTGGCCAGCGAAGAGTATTTCAAGGCCGTGGACCGCAAGGCGCTGAAAGCCCGTGTGGTGACCTGCGTGTTCGAGGAGTTCAGGGGCGGCAAGTACAAAATCATCAGCTTCATGGCCAAGCGCGCACGCGGCCTGATGGTGCGCTACGCCATCGAAAAGAAGCTGGGCACGGTCAAGAAACTGGAAGACTTTGACGCCGAAGCTTATCGTTTTAACGCCGCCGCGTCCGAGCCCGACCGCCTGGTGTTCCGGCGCACGCAGTGCAGCTGAGACCTTCGTGGGTGCAGTCCGGCGGCGCAGGTTTGCCAAATTTATAAGACAAAAAGCCCTATAGTGCAGGTGCTACGGGCGAAAGCAGCTATGAAAATAAGAGCAAACGGTATTGACATCGAAGTCGAAGACAGCGGCGCAGGCCTGGATGCAGGGGGCCAGCCCCGGCCCGTCGTGCTGCTCATCATGGGGCTGGGCATGCAGCTGATTGCCTGGCCGCCTGACATGGTGCAGGCCCTGGTCGATGCCGGTTACCGCGTCGTGCGGTTTGACAACCGCGATGTGGGGCTGAGCCAGCACTTTGACCACCTGAGGGTTCCCAGCCTGCAGTGGGTGGTCTTGAAACACCGCTTGGGCTGGCGCATCACACCGCCTTACAGCCTGCACGACATGGCGGCCGATGCGCTGGGTGTGCTGGATGCGCTGCAGATTGACAAAGCGCACATTGTGGGCGTGAGCATGGGCGGCATGATTGCGCAGCGCCTGGCTCTCTTGGGCCCGGCACGCGTGTTGAGCCTGGCCAGCATCATGAGTTCCAGCGGTGCGCGCGGCCTGCCCGCGGCCAAGCCAGAAGTGACGCGCGTGCTGCTCAGCCGCCCCGCGGGCAAAGGCGCGCAGGCCGCCATCGAGCATTCTGTCGGGCTGTTCAAGGCGATCGGCAGCCCCGGTTTTACGATGGACGACGCGGTGCTGCGCGAACGCGTGACCGCCGCCACCGAACGAAGCTTTCACCCGCAGGGCATTCTTCGCCAGATGGTCGCCATTGTTGCCGACAGCACGCGCGCCGCGGCGCTGGCTGGCGTGGCCGTGCCCACGCTGGTGGTGCATGGCAAGGCCGATCCGCTGGTGCCGTTTGCTTGCGGCGAAGACACCGCGCGCCGCATTCCAGGCGCCAGGCTGGCTGGTATTGAAGGCATGGGCCATGATTTACCCCCCGGCGTGGTGGACCGTTTGCTGGAATTGCTGATTCCGCACTTCGACGCTGCAAATTCGAAGTGAATGCGAGTTGAATAAGGCACATTGAAAATGAACACCCCTGAACACTCCCGACTCGGCAAGGCGTCAAGCTATGCCGACCAGTACGACGCTTCGCTGCTCTTCCCGATTCCACGGGCCGAGAAGCGACTGGAGCTCGGCATTGCCGGCGCGCCGCCATTTTTAGGCGCCGACCTGTGGACTGCGTTTGAACTGAGCTGGCTCAACGCGCGCGGCAAGCCGCAGGTGGCGTTGGCGCACTTCACCGTGCCCTGCGAAACCCCCAACATCGTCGAGAGCAAATCCTTCAAGCTTTACCTCAACAGCTTTAACAACACGCGCTTTGCCGAGGCGGCCGAGGTGCAGGCGCGGCTTCGGGCCGACATCAGTGAAGCCGCATGGCGCGGTGTGCCGCAGACCTCGCAAGTCGGCGTGAAACTGCTGCTGCCCGACATGTTTGACCGAGAGCCTGTGCACGAGCTCGATGGCCTGAACCTAGACCGCCTCGACGTGGAATGCACCCGTTACACCCCGGCACCCGAGCTGCTGACCGCCGCCTTTGGCGAGCAGCCGGTGAGAGAAGTTCTGACCAGCAACCTGCTTAAAAGCAATTGCCCGGTCACCGGCCAGCCCGACTGGGGCAGCGTGCAGATCAGCTACAGCGGCCCGCAGATCGAGCAGGCTGGGCTGCTGCAGTACCTGGTGAGCTTTCGCCAGCACAACGAGTTTCATGAGCAATGCGTGGAGCGCATCTTCATGGACCTATGGACGCGCTGCAAGCCTGCCAAGCTGTCGGTGTATGCGCGCTACACGCGCCGTGGCGGGCTGGACATCAACCCGTTTCGCACCAGCCATCCGCAGGGCCTGCCGGCGAATATCCGAACGGCGCGGCAGTAGGTGTTATTTTGGTTTTTTGGAATGCGTCAGGTTGGTTGGCGCGTTGATTTGTAGCCCAATGGATTTGGGCACGAGTCGCTACTAAATTGCTAATTGGTTAGCGTGGCTAGCAGGCCGGGGGTAGCCCGGCAGCTACTCACTTTCTTTTGCTTCGCCAAAAGAAAGTAAGCAAAGAAAAGGCGACCCTACTGTCTGCGTCCCTTCGCTGCGCTACGGGCAACCTGCGGTGCTCGGTCCAGGCGGGGTCTGGCACAAACTCGGCTTCGCCTCAAACAAGTGCCAGCCCTGATCCGCCTGGCCCTGCGCTCCTCGGCGCAGCCAGAAGGGCTTTGAAGTCACGAATACCGAAGTCCGAATTCCACAAGCACGCGCCATGGCGCGTGCTTGTTTGTCTTTGAATTTGTCCTGGTATCCGCTCCCACCCCGTCCTGGCTGGGCCGAGCAGCGGAGGAGAGGCCGGATCAAAATTTTAGATGTCCGACGGCCGCGAAGCGGACTAGTTTCTAAAATTTCCGGTCACTTCGAGCAGCGCAGGGGGGGTTATTGGGGTCAGAGCCCAAATTCGCCGAGCCTTCGGCTCGCCCGCAGGGTGCGGTGCCATGCACCGCAGCGAAATTGGTGTCTGACCCCAAAAACCCGGACCCAGACAGCGGGTCGCCTTTCTTTTCCTTAGGTTTCTTTGGCGAAGCAAAGAAAAGTAAGTCGCCCGCCGGGGCGAGACCCGGCATGCCAGCCAGATTAACCTACTATCAATTAAATAGCTGTTTGCGACCGTCCAATAAGCGCTACAGCCCTAATTCATAAAAACTCTTGAGTGGAGCAAGCGCTGCAAAGCGTGCCGGACGTTTTTCCTTCATGGCCGTCACGGCCTCGCGCACATGCTGGTTGCTCCAGATCGCACCCTGCAGCCAGCCCATCTGTTGCAGGGCATCGTCCACCGAATGGTCACGCGCGTAGTGAATCGCCTGCTTGGTGCCCCAGATGGCCACCGGGGGTTTGGCTGCAATCTCTTTGGCGCATTGCAGCGCACCGGCCAGCATCGCCTCGGGCGACTCGAACACCTCGTTGACCAGCCCGTAACCCAGCGCTTTGGCGGCGCTGAGCTTGCGGCCGGTGTAGGCCAGCTCTTTGACCATCGCCAGCGGCATCAGCTTGGGCAGGCGCTGCAAGGTGCCCACATCAGCCACCATGCCGATGTTGATTTCCTGGATGCAGAAAAATGCGTCGGCGCTGACGTAGCGCAGGCAGCAGGCGCTCACCATATCCACCGCGCCGCCAATGCAGCCGCCCTGAATCGCCGCAATCACCGGGATGCGCAGCGTCTCCAGTTTGGTGAAGGTGGCCTGCATGCTGTTCAGCAGGTCGAAGATCGCCGCTCGGCCTTCGGGGCTCTGGTCGTCCACGGCAATGTCGCCGTCAAAGGTTTCCAGCGCCATGCCCGCGCTGAAGTGCTTGCCGGTGCTGGAGATCACCAGCACGCGGGCGTCGGCTGCCTTGTTGATGTGCGTCAGCACCTCATCGAGTTCGCGCCAGAAAGTCGGGTGCATGGTGTTCATCGCCTTTGGTCGATTGAGCACCAGATGGGCAATGTGCTCGGTGGTGGTGAGGCTAAAACACGTCAGGGGAGGGCAGATGAGTGGGTTCATGCCTGCAATGTAAATCAGGCTACCAGATCCAGCCAGTCACACCTGAGACGCCGCGTCCCATGGGCATGTGCGCGCCAGTCCACATACAGCCGTGGTGTGAAAATGCCCAGCAGGCACAAGGGGTAAGCCCAGGGCGCCTCAAATGCAAAGGCGGGCAGCCAGCCGATCCAGCCCATCACCCACAGCGTCAGCACGGCCTCCCATACCTGGTATTCCACAGGGCGCGCCCCTTGTTGGGCCACATGCCAGTCTTTGACGCGCTGCAGTTGCGCCAATGTGATGTGGTGCCAAGGGTGGTGTCTGGAAGGGTCTGACATAAAGCCTCCGTACAGAGGCTTTACTGTAAGTTTCGAGAAAGGTGCTGTCAACACCTGCACGGGCTTCTTTTGCGCATGCAGCCCATTTACCGTACCCGCTAAAAAAGCTGATCAGTTGCTATTATTTCAGTAGCTGCATGTGACCGTCCTGATTGGGATACATGCCTATTTTGTTCGTAAATTGACTCTTCCCCGGCTTTTACCAGCGTGGCCGCGCGAACCCCCAGCAGGCGCAGTCGTTTGTCCAGCGGCACCCGTTTCAGGCACAGTCCCGCTATTTTCCGTATGGTTTTGGCGTCGGCTGTGAACTGCTCAAGCGTCTGGTCGCGTGTCGCGCTCTTGAAATCGTCATAGCGCAGCTTGATGCCAATGGTTTTGGCCAGATAGCCCTTGCGCTGCAGATCGGCCGCCACCTGCTCGCACAGCCGGGTAAAAATGGCGCCCAGCTCGGCCTTGTCGCGCACCGCATGCAGGTCGCGGTCAAACGTGGTCTCGCGGCTCATGCTGACGGGTTCGCTTTCGGTCACCACCGGGCGGTCATCGCGGCCCCAGGCGGCCTCATGCATCCAGGCGCCGGTGGCTTTGCCAAAATGGGCTATCAACACGGCAGGGTCAAGTGCTGCCAGCTCGCCAATGGTGTGAATGTGCAGCCTGGCGAGCTTCTCATCGGCCTTGGGGCCAATGCCGTTGATTTTGCGGCAGGCCAGCGGCCAGATGCTGGTTTGCAGGTCGCCCTCATGAACAATCGAAATGCCATTGGGCTTGTTGAACTCGCTGGCCATCTTGGCCAGCAGCTTGTTGGGCGCCACACCGACCGAGCAGGTCAGGCCGGTCTTGTCGAAAATGCTTTTCTGGATCAGCCGCGCCAGCACGCGGCCGCCTTCACGCTGGCCGCCCGGCACATCGGTGAAGTCGATGTAGACCTCGTCCACCCCGCGGTCCTGCATCAGCGGCGCAATCTCGGCGATGGTGCTTTTGAACAGCCGCGAGTATTTGCGTATCTCGTCAAAATCCACCGGCAGCACAATCGCTTGCGGGCACAGCTTGGCGGCCTTCATCATGCCCATGGCCGAACCCACGCCAAACTGCCGCGCCGCATAGGTCGCCGTGGTGATCACGCCGCGCCCCACATAGTCCTTGAGCAAGGGAAAGTCCGCCACGGGGATGAAGCGAAGCGCCCGCTCCCCCTGCGCCGCCAGCAACTCCTCGTCCACCCTGCGCCGCCCGCCGCCAATCACCACCGGCAAGCCCTTGAGCTGCGGATAGCGCAGCAGCTCGACCGACGCGAAAAATGCGTCCATGTCGAGGTGGGCAATGCGGCGGAGTTTGGCGGAGGAGGAAGGAGAAAAGGCGCTCACCCGGCAAGCATAGCGTTGATTGCGCCGGTGCTGCTTTGGGGCGCGGGTGTCGATGTTCGCTATTGCCGTCGCCCGAGCAGCACTGGTTTTTCAGTGCTGCCTTTTAGTACGTCCCCGGCAGCAAAATACTTTTGTCCACCGTATTGATGTTGGTGTGCCCACAAAACGCCATGGTCAGGTCGAGTTCATTGCGGATGATCTCCAGCGCCTTGGTCACACCGGCCTCACCCAGGGCGCCCAGGCCATAGAGGAAGGCGCGGCCGATGTAGGTGCCTTTCGCGCCCAGGGCGATTGCCTTGAGAGCGTCCTGGCCGGAGCGGATGCCGCCGTCCATGTGGACCTCGATCTGCCTGCCCACGGCATCGACGATGGCGGGCAGGGCATGAATGCTGCTCTCGGCGCCGTCAAGCTGGCGGCCGCCGTGGTTGCTGACGATCAGCGCGTCGGCGCCGGAGTTGACGGCGAGCCTGGCGTCTTCCACATCCTGGATGCCCTTGAGGATGATTTTGCCGCCCCAGCGCTTCTTGATCCATTCCACGTCGCCCCAGTTGAGCGCCGGGTCGAACTGCTTGGCGGTCCATTCGGACAGGCTGCCCATGTTGTCCACGCCCTTGACGTGGCCGACGATGTTGCCGAACTGCCGGCGTGGCGTTCCCAGCATGCCCAGGCCCCAGCGCGGCTTGGTCGCCATGTTGATCAGGTTGGCCAGGGTCGGCTTGGGCGGCGCGGACAGGCCGTTTTTCAGGTCCTTGTGGCGCTGGCCGAGAATTTGCAGGTCCAGCGTGATCATCAGGGCCGAGCAGTTGGCGGCCTTGGCGCGGTCAATCAGGCGTTCGATGTAGTCGCGGTCTTTCATCACGTAGAGCTGGAACCAGAACGGATGGCCGTCCGTGCCCTTGGCCACGTCTTCGATGGAGCAGATGCTCATGGTGGACAGAGTGAACGGGATGCCGAATTTTTTGGCGGCCCGCGCCGCCAGGATTTCGCCATCGGCATGCTGCATGCCGGTCAGGCCCGTGGGGGCAATGGCCACGGGCATGGCCACGTTCTGCCCGATCATGGTCGTTGCGGTGCTGCGGTTTTCCATGTTCACGGCCACGCGCTGGCGCAGCTTGATGGGCTGGAAATCGGCTTCATTGGCGCGGTAGGTGCTCTCGGTCCACGAGCCGGAATCGGCATAGTCGTAAAACATGCGGGGCACGCGTTTTTGCGCCAGAACGCGCAGGTCTTCGATGTTGGTGATCACTGTCATGTCTTGTCTCCTGAGGTGCTCAATCCTAGCGGTTTGGGCGCCGGGTCGATTGAATAAATTTTGAATGAAGCGTGGTGACGGGTAATTTATTTCAACAGGGCAGGGCGCGCGCAAGCTCTTCGCCGTCCGTCAGCCATCGCACGACCCGACCCTGGTCGCTGAAGCGCAGGCGTTCGAGCCTGGGCGGAATATCGGGGTCCAGCGCAATGAGGGGGCCGGAGGCGGACCTCGTGATGCGCGCCGGGCTGGCAGGCCCGGCGGCGCAATTTGCGATGGCTGGTTGCAGAACGGCGACTGGGTTGACCAGGCCATTGAAACGGCCACTGAAGCGCCTATCGTTGATCGCGCGCCGGACGACCTGGCCTGGCTGTTTTACACCAGCGGCACGACGGGGCGCCCCAAAGGGGTGATGCTCACCCACCGCAACCTCATGACCATGGGGCTGGGTTATTTCAACGATGTGGACCCGATTGCGAGCCAGGACGTCATCGCCTATGCTGCGCCCATGTCGCATGGGGCCGGCATCTACGCCATCCCGCACCTCATGGCCGGAGCCCGTCATGCGGTGCCTGCCTCAGGCGGGTTTGATCCTGCCGAATTGTTCGCACTGGGCCGCGACATCGGTGCCCTGTCGCTATTTGCGGCGCCCACCATCGTCAAGCGGCTGGTGGACCACGCCGAAGCCAACGGGGAAACGCCTGCGTCCTGTGCCGCGGCATTCAAAACCATTGTCTATGGCGGCGCGCCGATGTATGCCGCCGATATCCAGCGCGCCATGCGGGTCATGGGCGCACGCTTCGTGCAGATTTACGGCCAGGGTGAAAGCCCCATGGTGGGGACCGTCTTGTCGCGCCCTCACCTCATGGATACCCAGCACCCGCAGTATGCGGCGCGCATCGCTTCGGTGGGCGTGGCGCAAACACCCGTGCAAATCCGCGTGACCGATGCCGAGGGCCGCGACCTGGCTCTGGGGGACGTGGGTGAGGTGCTGATTCGCGGCGACAGCGTCATGGCCGGCTACTGGCGCAACCCCGGGGCGACGGCGGCGGCCCTTCGTGAGGGGTGGTTGCTGACAGGGGATATGGGCTCACTCGACGCCAATGGTTTCCTCACCCTGAAAGACCGCAGCAAAGACCTCATCATCAGCGGCGGCTCCAACATCTACCCGCGTGAGGTCGAGGAGGCGCTGCTGCTGCATCCCGACGTGGCAGAAGCTGCGGTGGTGGGTGAACATGATGCCGAATGGGGCGAGACCGTGGTCGCGTTCGTGGTTCCCCGCGCTGGCGCCGTGCTGGACGCGCGGGCACTCGATGCTTTGTGCCTGGCGCAGATCGCGCGCTTCAAGCGGCCCAAACGCTATGAAATTATTGATGCGCTGCCCAAGAACAACTACGGCAAGGTGCTGAAAACCGAGCTGCGCCGGTGGCTGCGTAGCGCTCTCACCCAAAAGGTGAACGTGATCGAAGGCAAGAAAGCTGGATTTCATGCGGATTTACCAAAGTAATCAAGCGGTCAACTGCCGTTTCTAGGTTCATACCAAAGGCGCATGCACGGTCGAGGCAAGCGCTGCGGGAAGTGAAGAGGCGCGTGAAAAGACGGGCCGCAGCCCGCCTTTTAGAGATCAGTGCCTGATCGGGCGACTCAGCCGAGATTCACCGGCACAAAAATCTTGGCATCCCCACGCTGGATCAGCAGCGCCACGGACTTGTCCGATTTGGCCACCACCGCCCGGACCTGTTCGATATTTTTCACCGAAATGCCGTTGACCGATATCAGCACGTCGCCCGATTGCACGCCCGCCATGGCCGCCGGGCCGCTGGCCTGCTGCACCAGCAGACCGCCGTCAACGCCGACCTGCTGCTTTTCATCGGGTTGCAGCGGACGCAGTGCCAGGCCGAGCCTGCCGTGCTTGGACGCGTCATTATTGCTGGCCACCTGGGCCGATTTGTCATCGGCGTTGGCAAGGCGTGCCGTGAGTTCTTTCGACGCGCCCTGGCGCCAGATATCCAGCTTGACGGTGTCGCCAGGGGCCGCCAGGCCAATCAGGGCCGGTAAGTCGCCCGAAGACACGATGGGCTGCCCATTGACTTTGCGGATCACGTCGCCCGACTGCAAGCCCGCCTTGGCGGCCGGGCTGTCTTTTTCCACTGTGGACACCAGTGCGCCTTCCGGCTTGTCCAGTTTGAAAGAGTCTGCAAAGGCCTGGTTGACTTCCTGCACAGCCACACCCAGGCGCGCATGCTCGACCTTGCCGGTGGCCACAATCTGGTTCTTGATCCTGGTCGCCACGTCGATCGGGATGGCAAACGACAGTCCCTGGTAGCCACCGCTGCGACTGTAGATCTGCGAGTTGATGCCCACCACCTCGCCACGCGTGTTGAAGAGCGGCCCGCCGGAGTTGCCGGGGTTGACGGCCACGTCGGTCTGGATGAAAGGCACGGCGCTGTCATCGGGCAATGATCGGCCCTTGGCGCTGACGACGCCAGCGGTGACGGTATTCTCAAAACCAAAAGGGGAGCCGATCGCCAGCACCCACTCGCCGACCTTGAGGTCACTGGTTTTTCCCAAGGCGACCACCGGCAGGTTTTTGGCGTTGATCTTGAGTACCGCAATGTCGGTTTTGGCGTCGGCGCCGAGCACCTTCGCGCGGAATTCACGCCGGTCGGTTAATTTGACGGTAACTTCCTTGGCATCGCGCACCACGTGGGCATTGGTCAGGATGATGCCGTCGCTGCTGACGATAAAGCCTGAGCCCTGTACCTGCGTGGGAACTTCCTGCTGCCCGCCCATGCCATTGCCCTGTTGGCCCTGCTGGAAGCGGCGGAAAAATTCAAAGAAAGGATCGTTGGACAACGAATCACCGCCACCCTGCGCCATCTGTGATTCATCGGATACCTTGGTGGTACTGGTCACGCTGATGTTGACCACGGCCGGGCCGTAGCGTTCGGTGATCTGGGTGAAGTCTGGCAGCGCCATGGGCGTGGGGGCCATGCTGGCGGCTACCACGGCTGGCGTCTGCGCAGCGGCGGCACTGACATGCATCGCGTTGAACGCACCCACTCCAGCGCCGCCAATGGCACCGGCGGTCAACAGCGCAATGACCAGTCGGGTACTTTTAAATGCTGTGGATTTCATGGCTGGATTCCTTGAGTTGGTGGCACACACCGGTGCCGGTACAGTCAACTATGGGGATCCCGCCTTAGGTGAAACTTAAACTCGCGGAAAAAGCCTCAGGCGCTGGCGCTGCCAGAAAATAGGACGGGCGCGGGCAGGGCAGCAGGAAAACGCACATCGACTTTCAATCCGCCCAAGCGGCTTGACTGGCCCAGCGCAAGCGTCGCGCCATGCCGCTCGGCGATGACTTTGACGATGGCCAGGCCCAGGCCGCTGCCGGTTTCGGACGGTACCTCACTGGCGCGAAAGAAGCGGTCAAAAACGCGCGGGCGGTCGCCTGGCGCGATGCCTGGTCCGCTGTCTTCAATCGTGAGTACCGGCTGCCCCTCTTGCAGGTGAAGGGATACATCCACCTGGCCGGATGCGGGCGTGTATTTGACCGCGTTGTCCAGCAAGTTGCGCAGCAAAATGCGCAAGGCCTCGCCCTGGCCATTCACCTGAACATCGGCTTGCAGGGGGTGGTTCTCTGCCAGACCCAGATCAATGTGCTTGAGTCGCGCTTGCGGCAAAAGGTCCGCAACCGCGAGCTTCACCACCTCCCGCAGATTGACCCGCTCGTCAGCGGCTGGCGCTTGGCCCCTGCCGGCCTCCTCGCGGGCCAGCAGAAGGAGCTGTTCCACCAGCCGGATGGCCCGGTCTATGCCCTGGTTCAGGCGTGCGATGCCGGCTTCACGCGCAGCCGGGTCCTCATCAGAGCGGCGCAGGGACTGCGCCTGAAGCTTCAGTGCTGTCAGCGGGGAGCGCAGCTCATGGGCGGCATCGGCCACGAAGTTCTTCTGGGCATCGAAGGCGCTGCGCACCCTGCCGAACAGCAAATTGAGCTCGTCGACCAGCGGACGGACTTCGTCGGGCAGTCCGTCATCGCTCAGGGGTGAAAAATCGTCAGCGGCGCGGCGGGCGACCTCGCGGCGCGCGCGTTCTATCGGCGCCAGGGATCGGGTGATCACCCACCAGACTGCCAGCATCAGCAAGGGCGTGAGCAGGGCAAAAGGCAGCACCGCCCGCAGGGCAAGCGACCTGGCGCGCGCGGTGCGGGCGCTCAGGTCCTGCGCGATCTGAACGGTTTGCGATGCGGTTTGCAGCGAATAAACCCGGTAGCGGTTGCCATTGGCCTCCACGTCGGAAAAGCCCAGGACCGCCCGCGGCGGCAGTGCAGAGCGCGTTGAACGGAACAGCTGGGTGCCATCAGGCCCCCATATCTGCACGTAAAGGTCAAAGCCGTCCGCATCGTCGCTCTCTGCCAAGGGTGACCCCAGCGGAATGCCACTGCGCATCGAGCGGGCCATCTGCTGCAGATGATCGTCGAACAGGGCATCGGCCTGTTGCAGGGCACCCCGGTAGGCGGTCACGGCTTGCAACACAGCGACCAGCAAAATAGCCACCAGTACAAACCAGAGCAGCCGCCCGCGCAAGGAATGTGTAGCCCCCACGCTTGTCGCCTCGCGTACTACGCTGCCTCCCGAGGGGGCGTTCGCGCCTTGGGGCGGTCCGGCGGCGCTCGGGCTGTTCACTTCCTTCACTTTGTTCATTGTTTGGAGATCAGGTAACCGAGGCCGCGCACGGTCTGTATCAGGTCGGCACCGAGTTTTTTTCGCACACCGTGAATATAAACTTCCACCGCGTTGCTGCTGATGTCGTCCTTCCAGCTAAAGAGTTTCTCTTCGAGTTGGCTGCGCGACAGCACCACGCCGGGTCGGGCCAGCAGGGGTTCAAGCACCGCCCATTCGCGCGCCGACAGCGACACGGCTTGGCCATGGACCGTGGCTTCGCGGGTGGCCGGGTTCAGGCTGATCCCCTTGTGCTCGAACACCGGCTCGCCCCGTCCCGCGCTGCGGCGTATCAAGGCACGTATGCGGGCCAGCAGTTCGTCGGTGTCGTAAGGTTTGACCACATAGTCGTCGGCACCAGCATCAAGGCCGGCAATCCGGTCACCCACCGCATCCCGCGCCGTAGCGACCAGCACCGGCACGGTATTGCGCCGGGCACGAAGCGCCCGCAGCACCTCCAGCCCGTCCCGCCGCGGCAGGCCGAGGTCCAGCAAAACCAGGTCGTATTGCTCGCTGCGCAGGGCTTCGTCGGCCATGTGGCCGTCCCGGACCCAGTCCGCGGCGTAGTGCTGGTCGCGCAGCAGTTGCAGCACCATCTCGCCGATCATCGCGTCGTCTTCAATCAGCAGTAAACGCATTGAGGTGTCCTTGAAGCCGCACAGTATGCGATCTGGAGCTTAGACCAGCCTTAAACACTGAGAACGGACGGCGCGGGCAGCAAATCAGGCGTTGGATCATCCAGCTACGCAACAGTTGCGCGCTGCTTGCATGTTGAAATGAGTTTATGCGGGGAGCTCTGAAGTTTTGCATTTAGTGACCGTGCTTGTCCTACATCACCCTTCGTGTCGGGCTGACACGCAGGCATGGCCGTTAGAGGAAAATTTATCTTCGGCTGGCAATCCGGTCAGCCGATTTTGTCACCCGATTGCCTGTCATGGGCATGAACTTAGGAGCAACGCTATGAAAGCATCCAAATCTCTGACCTCGATACTAGCGGCGGCCGCTGTGGTGGGTGTCATCAGCCTGGCTTACGCCCAGACTGCCGACACCACGGCGCCGAGCTACAGCTCCGGCCAGACCTTGCAGAATCAGGGCACGGCCAGCCCCGACACCGGCGTGCAAACGCCTTCGACCAGCACTACTGACACTGCGGTTACGGCGACCGAGCGCCCGGCTCAGGCTGACCGCAATTAAGTCAAGGCATTCATGCACGCTGGCGTGAGGCAACCCGGGCGGGCATCGTGCGTTTCGCGCATGCGGCCCGGGGTGTTTCGGGCAGTGGTTGAAGAGGCGTGCTTTTTGCTTAACTACTATGCATCGCCATATTTCACAGAATCCGGCTCCCCAAGGCGGCCATTCGGGGACACGCGGATGTTCGGATGGGGTTGACGGACTCAAGCATGGCATTTTGGTGGGTCTTGCGATCCTGGCGCTGACCTTGCCGCCATTTCGTACCGCTTCCGTATCCAGCCTATTGCCAGGCGCGTTGGTGGCGATTCAGGCGCCGCCACGCTTCGCGGACTTCGGTGACGAAAGTGCTTCCGTCGAAGCCCAACAGGTGGCGAACTGGGTGGTTGACTCAGGCGATAACCATCAACTCTTTTTTGTGATCCTCGACAAGAAAAACGCCAAGGTGTTCGTATTTGATCCGGGAGGCAAATTGCGCGGTGCGACGCCGGTGCTGATCGGTTCGGCCAAAGGTGATGATTCAGTTGCCGGCATCGGCGGCCGGCCCATAGCCAAAGTTCAGCCTCACGAACGAACCACACCGGCGGGCCGTTTCATGGCGGAGCTAGGCCGCAACGCATCGGGTGAAGATGTGGTGTGGGTGGACTACGATGCGGCGGTCTCGATGCATCGCGTGCGCACCCTGGTGCCCCAAGAGCGTCGCCTCGAGCGTCTCGCTTCGCCCTCTGTGGAGGACCACCGCATTTCCTATGGCTGTATCAACGTGCCGGTTGAATTTTTTGAAAACGTGGTGAGTCCGGCGTTCAACGCCCGCCATGGCGTGGTCTATGTGTTGCCTGAGGTTAAATCAGTGGCTGAAGTGTTCACTTCGGTTTACGACGTCGCCGCAAAATACCCGCTGGCAAACCAGATGAGTCAAATTGGAATCTGACCCTCATTTCAGACCCTCATTTCATGCGGTAGTTTATGAGAAATTCCCGCTTCTAGTCCCGTAGCACATGCGCAACCAGCTGCTGAATTAATAGCAATTCAAGCCAGCCACAAGGGAATAAATCAAGCCCCTTACCCCAGCCGAGCCCGATGCCGCTTAATCTGCGCCCGCACCTGATTCGGCGCGGTGCCACCCAGAATGTCGCGGGCATTGAGCGAGCCGCGCAAGGACAGCACCTCGTACACGTCTTTCTCAATGTTCGGGTTGAACTGCTGCAACACCTGCAATGGCAATTCCGACAGATCGACTTGATGCGAGATGGCTGCTTTCACCGCGTGGGCCACGGTCTCATGGGCGTCGCGGAAGGGCAACCCCTTCTTGACCAGGTAGTCGGCCAGGTCGGTGGCGGTGGCGTAGCCGCGCAGGGCGGCGCGTTCCATGGTCTCGGGTTTGACGGTGATGCCGCCCACCATTTCGGCAAAGATGCGCAGCGTGTCCTTGAGCGTGTCTACCGTGTCAAACAGCGGCTCCTTGTCTTCCTGGTTGTCCTTGTTGTAGGCCAGCGGCTGGCCTTTCATCAGGGTGATCAGGCCCATCAGGTGGCCGACCACGCGGCCGGTCTTGCCGCGCGCGAGTTCGGGCACGTCGGGGTTTTTCTTCTGCGGCATGATCGATGAGCCGGTGCAAAAGCGGTCGGCAATGTCGATGAAACCAAAGCTCTGGCTCATCCACAGCACCAGCTCTTCGCTCAAGCGGCTGATGTGGACCATGGCCAGCGAGGCGGCGGCGGCGAATTCAATCGCAAAGTCGCGGTCGCTCACGGCGTCCAGGCTGTTCTGGCAGACTTGAGGCTGGCCTTGGTCATCGACCATGCCCAAGGTGCGGGCGACGCGCTCACGGTCCAGCGGGTAGCTGGTGCCGGCCAGCGCGGCGGCGCCCAGGGGCAGACGGTTGACGCGCTTTCGCACGTCCAGCATGCGCTCGGCATCGCGGCTGAACATTTCCACATAGGCCAGCATGTGGTGGCCAAAGCTCACTGGCTGCGCGACCTGCAAATGTGTGAAGCCGGGCAGAATCACCTCTGCATTTTTTTCGGCAATGTTGACCAGTGCTTTTTGAAAGTCAGTGAGAAGGCCGCTGATCAGGTCAATCTCGCCGCGCAGCCACAGGCGCACGTCGGTGGCGACCTGGTCGTTGCGGCTGCGGCCGGTGTGCAGGCGTTTGCCGGCATCGCCCACGATTTGCGTCAGGCGCGCTTCGATGTTGAGGTGCACGTCTTCCAGGTCCAGCTTCCATTCAAACGCGCCCGACTCGATTTCCGCGGTGATCTGCGCCATGCCTTTCTGGATGGCCGCATGGTCGGCGGGCGCGATGACCTGTTGCGCGGCCAGCATGTCGGCATGGGCCAGCGAGCCGGTGATGTCGGCCTGCCAGAGGCGCTTGTCAAAAAACACGCTGGCCGTGTAGCGCTTGACCAGATCGCTCATGGGCTCGGAGAATAGGGCAGACCAGGCTTGGGACTTTTTGTCGAATTGATTCACGTCGGGCTTTCTTTCGGGCGGTCACGGGTCGGGGCCGTGCAGGGTGGAGGCTAGGGGGCCAAGTGCGCTATTCTGGACAACTGTGCGGTCGGGCTCGGCTTACCTGGTGGTTCAACCCATGGTTGAAAGGCCACGACAGTGCAATACTCGTCCTTGTGATTTTATCTGCGCGCCGCACCTGCCCTGGAGATTGAAATAAGCTCAACAACTTCCACAGAATCGATGAAGCCGTCGCACTGTCCACAGAACGTAGAAGAATCCACGCTGCAGGGAGGTTCTATCCTGGACGACGACGCGGCGGTGCCATGCCCGCCGCCACGCGCCAGCATGTTTGACGCCTGCCACGTCGGGGTAGTGTTGCGCGCGGTGCTGTTTGTGGAGGCGGTGGTGGGGGTGGGCGCCATGTTTGGGGCCAGTCAGGCGGTCGATTGGCTGCTGCGGTTTTCTCTGCTGACCGGCGGCGTGCTGCCCGCCACGCTGGCCTGGCTGATCGCCGTTTGCGCACTGAAGACCCGCCTGAACCGGCTGGAGCCTTCGCGTCAGTGGCTGGCCGGCATGGTGCTGGGTGCGGCCGCGGGGTTGTATGGCTGCGGCCTGCTGGCCTTGATGGGGCTGCTGCAGCCGGCGCCCTGGTGGGCCAGCGCGGCGGCAGGCGCTTTGCTCTCGGCCATGGTGCTGGCAGGTCTTTTCTGGCGCGCCAAGGCGCGCACACCGGCGGCCACGGCGGCGCGGCTGGCCGAGTTGCAGTCGCGCATCCGTCCGCACTTTCTGTTCAACACGCTCAACAGCGCCATTGCGCTGGTGCGCGCCGAGCCCGCCAAGGCCGAAGCCGTACTGGAAGACCTGAGCGAGCTGTTTCGTCATGCGCTGGCCGACCCGGCCGAGTCGGTCACGCTGGGGCAGGAAATCGCGCTGGCCCAGCGCTATATGGCGATTGAGCAGATCCGCTTTGGCGAGCGCCTGCAGGTGCAGTGGAGCCTGGACGCCCGTGCTGATCAGGCCAAACTGCCGCCCTTGCTGCTGCAGCCGCTGGTGGAAAACGCGGTCATGCACGGCGTGGAGCCCAGTGCCAGCGGCGCGCAAATCAGAATCTCCACCCTCAGGCGCGGCAGCACGGTGGTGATCAAAGTGACCAATTCAACACCCGCCGGCGTGGGAACGCGTGGCCACGGGCTGGCACTGGCCAATGTGCGCGAGCGCCTGCTCTTGCTGCATGATGTGCAGGCACAGTTTAAGACCGTGTTCAAGGACGGCGTATTTCAGGTCAGGCTGGAGATTCCTGCATGATCCTGGAAACGACAGTTGGACGCGCTCTCAGCCAAGCGGTGAGATGTTTCAGGATGAAAAAAGTGAGCATTATTGCGGACTTCTTTAGTGGCCCAAGCGGTCAACTGTGGTTTCCAGGATGACACTCAAAGTACTGGTGGTTGACGACGAAGCACTGGCCCGCGCGCGCCTGCGTACCCTGCTGGGCGATTGCGTGGCGCCGGCTGCGCTGGTGGCCGCGGAAGCGGCCGATGCCGTGCAGGCCATGACGGCCCTGAGGAGAGACACCTTTGATGTGGTGTTGCTGGACATCCGCATGCCGGGGCTTGACGGCATCGCGCTGGCTCAAACCATCGCCGCCTTGCCCCAGCCGCCCGCCGTGGTGTTTGTCACGGCGCATTCCGAACATGCTGTGCAGGCCTTCGAGGTCGAAGCCATGGACTACCTGACCAAGCCAGTGCGGCTGGAGCGCTTGCAGCAGGCGCTACAAAAAGTGGAGCGCCTGGCGCAATCACAACGGGCGCTACGGCCTGATTTACCTGATGAAATGCTGATCATCCAGGACCGGGGCAGGACGGAGCGTGTGCCGCTGGCCGAAGTGCTTTACTTCAAAGCCGAGCTCAAATACATCACCGTGCGCACCGCCAGCCGAAGCTACATTCTGGACGGCTCACTGAGCGAGATGGAAGAGCGCCATGCCGCGCAGTTCATGCGCATACACCGCAATGCACTGATTGCGCGGTGCGCCATACGTGCGCTCGAAAAGCATTTTGACCCTGAGGAGGGAGAGGGCTGGGCGGTGCGGCTCAACGGCATTGACGAAGTGCTGGCGGTTTCGCGGCGACAGCTCAGCGCGGTTCGGGAAGCTATCGTGGGCTGATGGCGCTTCTCCAGCAGCGCCCATCAGGCACGGCAACCGGTCCGTTCCGGCGCCAGCGTCCTACACGGTTTCGCTTGTTCCTGGGTTTGAATGGACGCACGACGATTGTGGGAGTGCGCGCGCCGTTTTTTGCCAATCAGCAGGTCAGTGCGCCAGCGAGGCTGCACCAGCGGATATTTATGAGGAACCAGATGACCGAAGAACACCCTGCAGACATTCCGCTTGCCGACCCTGAAGCGGCGTTGTTGACCGAGCCAGAACGGGTGCTTCTTCACATGCCGGTGGACATCCGCAATATGTCGCTGGTGGTACTGGCCGTTCTGGCCAGTGTTTTTGTGCTTCACTGGGCCAAGGCCGTCGTTATACCGGTGATGCTCAGCGTGCTGTTCAGCTACGCGCTCTCGCCTTTGGTCAACTGGATGGAACTCAAACGCGTGCCGCGCTGGCTGGGCTCCGCGGTGCTGCTGCTGGCGATTTTAAGTGCGATTGGGTCGACCGCGTATTCGCTCAGGGATCAGGCCTCGCAACTCGTGGAGGCGCTGCCGGCGGCGGCGCAAAAGCTCAGGGAGGCAGTGAAACCGCGCAGCGGCAGATCGGACAGCACGCTGGAAACCGTGCAGAAAGCCGCGTCGCAAATTGAGCAGGCTGCGCAGGAGAGTGCAACGCCCGGCAGCACCCGCGGCGCCACGCGTGTGGTGGTCGAGCCGCCGCGTTTCAACGTCAAGGACTATCTGTGGTCGGGCACGATTGGCCTGATCGCCCTGATGGGTCAGACCACCGTGGTTGTTTTCCTCACCTACTTTCTGATGTTCTCTGGCGACACCTTTCGCCGCAAGCTGATCAAGCTGGCCGGCCCCAGCCTCAGCAACAAGAAAATCACGCTGCAGGCACTGCACGAAATCACCGGCCAGATCCAGCGCTACCTGCAGGTGCAGTTGCTGATCAGCGCGCTGGTGGGGGTGCTGACCTGGCTGGCCCTGCTGGCCATCGGACTTGACAATGCTGCGGTGTGGGGCATTGTTGCAGGCGTGCTGAATCTGGTGCCTTATGTGGGTTCACTGGTCACGGCAGCAGCCTCGGCGCTGGTCGGTTTTTTGCAGTTTGGTTCGCTCAACATGGCCTTGGCGGTGGGCGGCGCCTCGCTGCTCATACACACCCTCGTCGGCAACCTGCTCACGCCCTGGCTGACCAGCCGCACCAGCCGCATGAGCCCGGTGGCGGTCTTTGTAGGGCTGCTTGCATGGGGCTGGTTGTGGGGCGTCTGGGGACTGCTGCTGGGGATACCCATTCTGATGATCGTCAAGGCCATTTGTGACCGGGTGGATGACCTGAAGCCGATTGGCGAGTTTCTGGGATCGTAGTGTGGCTGACGACGGCGCGGAAGATAAGCGGGCTGACGGCATTTTGTAAAGCCTTTTAGTCCTCTATCCAAGACAGGACGGGCGTAAACAGCTATTAAAGTTGTAGCATTCAAACTGCTCGTTGTTAGTCCGAGCGGCCTGGAACAGCAACTTCCGGCGGGTGCGCCAGCACCGCTTCGCCGTGCACCAGCAGCACGGCTGGCTGCGGCAGGGTATCGAGCGCCACCCACTCGCCCCAGCCCAGCACCTGGTCGGTCTTCAGCGGCGCCTCGGCATCGTGGTTGCGCTGCCAGTGTACGGTGATGTCGCGCCCTTGCAACTTCAAGCGGATTTCCACGGCGGGCCAATGCGCCGGCAGGCGCGGCGACAAGGACAGCCGGCCCGGCCGCACGGCCAGGCCGAGCAGCGTTTCCAGTGCTGCACGGTACAGCCAGGCGGCCGATCCGGTGTACCAGCTCCAGCCGCCGCGGCCGACATAGGGCGCGGCGCTGTAGATGTCACCGGCCATCACATAAGGCTCGATTTCGTAGGCGGGGCCGCGCTGCGGATGCTGGCTGCGGTGTGCGGGGCTGAGGGCCTCAAAGCTGTTCCAGGCGCCCTCGGTGTCACCGGTGAGGGCCTGAGCCATCATGGCCCAGACGCCGGCGTGCGAATACTGGCCGCCGTTTTCGCGCACGCCCGGCGGATAGGCCTGGATGTAGCCGGGGTTGTTCCCCGAATGCTGAAATGGCGGATCCAGCAGGCGCAGCAGACCCGCTTGTTCATCGATCAGCTGTTCGCTGAGTGACTGCATGGCCGGGGTGGTGAAGGCCGCCGTGGACGCACCGGACAGCACCGCCCAGGCCTGCGCGATGAGGTCGATGCGGCATTCGGCGTTGGCAGCCGAGCCCAGCGGCGCGCCGTTGTCGAAAAAGGCGCGGCGGAACCAGGCGCCGTCCCAGCCGGCATCGTGCAGCGCGGCGACCCAGCCGCTGCGCGCCTCAACCCAGCGCGCAGCGCGCCCGTTGTCACCGCGCGCTTTGGCGAAAGGCAGGAAGCACTCGACCACGCTGCACAGGAACCAGCCCAGCCAGACCGATTCACCGCGGCCTTCGTGGCCGACGCGGTTCATGCCGTCGTTCCAGTCACCCGTGCCCATCAGCGGCAAGCCGTGTACGCCCACCGCCAGGCTGTGGTCTATGGTGCGGGCGCAGTGCTCATAGACGCTGGCGGATTGCGCGCTGATGTGCGGCACATAGTAGGCGTCCTCGGCGCCCTCGGGAATGGGCGGGCCGTCGATGAAGGGGACGGCTTCATCGAGCAGGGCCACATCGCCGGTCACCTCGACATAGTGAGCGCAGGCATAAGGCAGCCAGAGCAGATCGTCGGAAAAATGTGTGCGCACCCCTGCGCCGCCGGGCGCGTGCCACCAGTGCTGGACATCGCCTTCGGGGAATTGGCGCGAGGCGTTCAGCACGATCTGCTCGCGCAGGCGCCCCGGGTCGGCCAGGCCCAAGGCCATCGCGTCCTGCAACTGGTCCCGAAAGCCGAAAGCGCCGCCGGCCTGGTAAAACCCGGCCTTGGACCAGAGGCGGCACGCCACGGTTTGGTAGAGCAGCCAGCGGTTGAGCAGGGCGTCGAACAGCGGGTCGGGCGTTTGCACTTGCACTTTGCCCAGCAGCTGTGACCACCAGGCCTTGACGCCTGCCAGTGCCTGGCCGCCATCGTCCGCTGTTTTGCGCTGTGCCCAGTCCAGGGCCATCTGCTCCGCGGCAGCCGCATCCGCCCCGTGGCCCAGGATGAAACTGAACTCCAGCACGCCACCGCCGGCCAGGATGAACTCGCCGGCGAGGGCGGCGCAGGGATCGAGCGCGCCACCACTGCGTTGCCCCAGTGTGTCGGGTAGCACCAGTCGCCCCAGCGTGTCGAAGAATTCGCCACGATTGCAGGTCCACTGCATTCCGGTCGCCGCGCCGACTGTGGCGAGAAAAGCGAGAAATACGGTGGAGCCGCCGAAGCCGCCCTGGCTTTCGCGCTGCTGGGCGAACACGGCCGCCTGCTCGGGGCCTTTCCAGGTGTGCAGCGTACGCCGTGCGCCGCGTGCGTCGCCCATCTGCCATTCCACCATCGCCACGGCGCGCAATCGCCGCCGTCCGCCACCTTCGTGCCGGACGCGCACCTGCACCACCTTCACCGCCTCGCTCAGGTCGGCAAAGAAAGTCGTTTCCACTTGCAGGCCGCCGTGCAGGCCCTCAAACACCGAATAACCTTGACCATGGCGCACGCTCCAGCGGCTGTCCGGCGCAGTTAACAGGGAGGGCGCCAAGGGAAAGACCTGGCCGCTGTCCAGGTCCTGCAGCAGCCAATGCTCGAAGGCGGGGTCGCGCACCGGGTCGTTAGACCAAGGCGTGATCTGGTGCAGCCGGCTGTTGCCAGCCCAGGTATAGCCGCTGCCCGTTTCCGACACCTGGAAACCGAACGCCGGGTTGGCGATGACGTTGACCCAAGGCCTGGGCAATGTCTGGCCGTCTTGCAACTCAAAATGGAACTCGCCGCTTGCTGGGTCGAAGTGGCCCTGGGGTGATATTCCCGTCGCGGTCCCCGCCGCGGGCACCTGGCCGGAAAGTGGTGCCCGGGCCACCGCGCTGTTGCGCTGCGGCAGCCAACTCTCGCGCAGGGCCGCCACTTGCACTTCGAGGGGCCGGCCATCGGCGCTGAGCACGACACGCGCCAGCCCGGCCAGCGCGGCTTTCTCGGTGACGGCCATCTCGTGCTCGCGCAGCAGGTAAAAGCCCGCAGCGTCACTGGGTGGGAAGCTGTATTGCACGGCCTGCATCAGCCGGTCGCGCAGCGCCAGAATGTCGCGCTGCAAGGGCATCAGGTAAGAGTTGGGCTCGCTGTTGAGCACCACCACGTCAACCGCCAGCCCGCCGAAGGCCCACCAGGGCTGCGCCCGCAGCAGCGCATGCACCAGCGGCATCCCGCTGGGCGAATGGATGCGCACCAGCACGATGGGCTTGTCGCCCGAAATGGCGAAGCGCCAGAGCTGGCGCTGGTCCAGCGGCGTGCGTTCGGCCGCCGGCCGGGACAGGCTGTACATGAGCGCCGTGGTCAGGTCCTGCAGCGCCAGGTTTTCCTCGGGGGTCAATGCCAGGTCGCGCATCCGTACCTGGGCCAGCGTGGCGGCCATGCGGGTTGCGCGTTCCACGTGCATCGGCTGCAGGTACTTGTCGATGCGCGGCGCCAGTTCGTCCTCGGTTTCGGCGGCGGCTGTGGCAAAGCACAGCTTGGCGATGGCGCCGGGCGCCAGCCGCAGCTTCACGTGCAGGCTGGCCACCGGGTCGAGGCCGTTGATGGGGTTGTCGTCGGCGCCCTTCGGCTGCGGCCGCAGGGCCGGCTGGTGGGCTGGATGGTTGCGGCCGGCGAACACCCGACGGTCGGCGATGCAGTCCACCGAAATCAGGTCGGTCTCGGCCTCGGCCAGGAAATGCGACACCGCCATTTTCGGGTCGCTATGCAGGCGGGGCCGACGCGTGAGCATGAGGGCGCGCCATTGCGGCTCCCAGCGGGTCTGTACGAACAGGTTGGAGAAGGCCGGGTGCACTTCATCGGCGCGCGGGTCGGCCAGCACGGCCTCGAAGCAGGAGAATAGTTCCAGGACCTGTTCGGTTTGGCCTATGTTGTGCAGCGTCACGGTGCGCAGTTCGGTGTCGTCCTCGGGGCTGACCAGCACGGTGATGGTCGCGATCAGGTCGTCGTCGTGCGCATGGAACTGGACCCGGTCGGCCATGAAGCGCGCGTGGTAGCGCCAGTTGGCGCCCGGCGCCGGTGTGGCGGTGAGCGAGGCCACGGCGTGCTGACCCTCGCGGCGCAGGTAGAAGAAGGTGCCGTAGCCGTCGCGCAGCAGGTCGTCGCGCCAGCGCGTGACGTTGCGGCCCCGCCAGCGGCTGACGCCGGCTCCGCTGGCGCGCAGGGCAACGCTGTAGCGCCCGTTGGACAGGAGGTGGGTGGGCTTCCAGCCGGCGCTGAGCGGGTTCACTTCGCGCGACTGGAACACCGGCGCCGGCACATAGCCACCGGGCTCGGGTGGCTGGCGCGGCTCCGCGCTTTCCACGATCTGGCGCGGGGTACGCTCATGCAGCAGCGCCTCGTGCGCCGCTACCTGCGGGTCGGCAGCAAACCAGCGCCGGGGCGCATCGCCGCACAGCACGTTGCACAGCGCCGCCAGCGACATGCCCTGGTGGTGCGCCATGAAAGCCTGGACGATGCTGAACGCCTGGGTGCCCGGCTGGCGCGACACGGTGAAGTCCAGCGCCTCGAACAGGCCCAGCTCGCCGCGTGCGCCCAGCCGCTGCAACCGCTGGAGATTGAGCACGGCTTCACGCGGCTCGAGCGCGGTGGCCAACATGGTGGCATAGGGCGCGACGACACGGTCGGCAGGTGGCGTGCGCCGCAGCGCCAGACGTGGCACGCCGAAGGGCGAATACTGGTAGGCCAGCGTATGGTCCTGCGCAAAATAGGCCGACTCAGACACGCCCCAGGGCAACTGCTGCGCGGTGCCGAAAGCCCGCTGTTCGGCCACCGCCGCCAGCGCCGCCGTATGCAGCAAGCCGTGCTCGGGCTCCGGCATCAGCAGCGACGGCATCAGGTACTCGAACATGGATCCTGACCACGACTTCAGCGCCGGCGCCACACCGACCGACAGGAAGGGCCGGCCGAGCGCGGTCCAGTGGCGGCGCGGCACGTCGCCCTTGGCGATGGCCAGGAAGCTGGTCAGCCGCGACTCAGACGCCAGCAGGTCGTAATAGCTCGCGTCCAGTACCTGTTCATCGACCCGCAGGCCGATATGGAAAAGGTGGCGCTTGCCGTCGTACAGGCCACGGAAGTCCATGGCCGCGTACAGAGTCTGGCAGCGTTCGGCCAGGTGCAGCAAGGCGTCTTGCGCCGACTTGCCGTCGGCGCCGCCCCGCGCCAGGTCGATGCAGGCCTGCGCCACCGCCAGTAGGAGGCCGGCCAGGTTGCCGCTGTCGACCGCCGACACATAGGGCTGCAGGACTTCGAGCGTGCGCGTGTCGTACCAGTTGAGCAGGTGACCGTTGTGCTTGGGCAGCCGCTCGATGCTGTACAGCGTGGCTTCAAGGCGGCTGATGACCTCGCCCGTGCTGATCCAGCCGAATTCGCGCGCGCAGCAGACCGCCAGCAGGTACAAGCCCACGTTGGTAGGCGATGTCCGGTGCGCCAGTGTGAACTCCGGCACGAGTTGTAGGTTGTCAGGTGGCAGGTGGTTGTCCTCGGGGCCGACGCAGCGCTCAAAGAAGCGCCAGGTGTCGCGCGCCAGGGCATGCAGGTAAAGCCGGTCCTTATCGCGCAAATCCTGTGCGGTGCCCCGTGGGCGCGGCATGCTGGCCCACCAGGCGGCCAGTGGCGACGCGGCCCACAGCAAGAACAGGGTGGCGCCGGCCACGGGGTGCGGACCCCATGCAGCGGCCACTGCAAGCGCCGCGCAAACCAGCGATGCCGAGGCATGCTGGCGCACGAACACTGCGAGTTCGCT
>DFWY01000102.1:0-50535 GCA_002381615.1 Polaromonas sp. UBA4122
AGCCAGCATCGCGTTTCAAACTTTCTCTGTCAAAGCACTCAGCATAGACCAGCGGGCGGCTTGACCGTCAACGCGACAGAACCTTTTTCGAGTGGTAACGCTGTTCATTTTGAATCGGCACAATCAGCTTTAGATGGTCAATATGAGGTCGGCAGCAACCGTCCGGAGTCAATCGCTTCGCGATTCAACCCCGGTGGGAATTTGTTTGACTTTTGTGGGGAAGCCCTTGTAGCGACAGAACCTGCGGTCCCGCACCGCATAAAAAACCACAAACACCCAATCGCGCTGGATCGCCGAGCGCAGGTCTTTGCCGACCGCGTAAATCAGCCGGTTCGAGATGGACCGGCGTAACGCGTCAGCGCTGTCGACAGGCTTGTCATATTCAAAACAATGGCTGGGGACATGGCTAATTCCTCCTGGAAAGTACGCGTGCTCTTGATTTTGCACCCGGTTTGAGGGACTGGTAAATGGCGAGGTAGTGCTGCGCCGCAGTAAGCCAGTCAAATCGCAGCCCCATCCCTCGTCTTTGGGCCGCCGTCCATTCATCAGGGCGCCGGGACAAGGCAAAAGCCCGGCGCAAGGCGCTGAGCAACCCCTTTGCGCTCAAATCGTTAAACACAAAACCGGTGGCTGTGCCGTCGTCCAGATTCTCCAGCGTGCAATCGACCACGGTGTCGGCCAGACCACCGACTCGGCGAACCAGCGGCAGGGTGCCGTAGCGCAAGCCGTAAAGCTGGGTCAGGCCACAAGGCTCAAACGCCGATGGCACCAGAATCACATCGGCGCCAGCGATAACGGCATGGGCGGTGACTTCGTCGTAGCCGATCCGCACGCCGACCTGTCCGGGGTGTCGGATGGCCGCATCGACAAACGCCTGCTCCAGCGTGGCATCCCCCTGGCCGAGCAGGGCTAATTGCCCGCCAGCCTGAACCAGATCAACGATTACCTGGGGCAACAAATGCAGTCCCTTTTGTTCAGTCAGACGGCTCACGACACCAAACACCAAGGCATGCGGACGCGGTTCCAGTCCGAAGCTCAACTGAAGTGTGCGTTTGGCGCTTGACTTCTTCGCCAGCGCGTCTATATCGTAAGGTGTGGGCAGAAAACCATCCGTGGCTGGACTCCAAACTTGGTAGTCCACCCCATTGAGAACCCCTGACAGCAAATGAGCGCGCTCACGCAACAGGCCATCAAGCCCGCAGCCCTGCGAGGGATCAAGTATTTCCCGGGCATAAGTCGGACTGACCGTGGTAACCCGGTCGGCGTAGCGAATAGCCGCCTTCATGAACGAAACCTGACCAAAAAACTCAAGACCGCCGACATCAAAGTAGGCCGCAGGCAGCCCAAGTTGAGCGAACACGGCCCTTGGAAACAGGCCCTGATAGGCCATATTGTGAATGGTGAATACGGTCGAGGGCGTGGCGCCGCCCGCATCAGCGAAGGCGCGGACATAAGCGGGGGCTAGGCCGGTATGCCAGTCATGGCAGTGAATGACATCAGGCACCCAGTCCGGGTCAAGTCCCTGGCCCAGCGTAGCTGCAGCCCATCCCAGTGCGGCAAAGCGCCGCGCATTGTCGCCCCAATCTTTGCCATTCGGACCGAGGTATGGACTTCCAGGGCGCTCATATAAGGCGGGGGCCTGTAGCAGGTAAAGCGGCATTTTCAGACCTGGCAGGGTTGCCAAGGCCACCTTCGCTGTCGGCAGGACGGGAGCTTTGCCCCATGGCAGGGGTCCGTCAGGCAACAAGGCTACTGGCCGCGTCGAATTGACTGCACTGGCGATGGCGGGAAAGGCGGGCATTAGCAAGCGCACCTCACATCCCAAGGCCTGCAGCGCCGGGGGCAGGCCGGCACTGACGTCGGCCAGACCACCGGTCTTGAGAAACGGGAAAAGCTCAGCGCAAACGTACAAAACTTTCATTCCCGCCTCTCCCCCAACGCCTTCACCATGGCACTCGTCACCAGCACAACACCGTGCGGACTGCGGTAGAAGCGCCGCGCATCCGCCCCGGCGTCAAATCCGATCGTCATGCCATCGGGGATCCGGCAGCCCTCGTCAATCACCACCTTGCGCAAACGACAATGTCGCCCGATGTCCGCGCCGGGCAGGATGATGGCCTCTTCAACGCTGCTGAAAGAATGGACGTGAACCCCGGTGAACAATACCGAGCGCCGCACCTCAGAGCCCGAAACAATGCAGCCGCAAGCCACCAGGGAATCCACCGCCATGCCGCGCCGCCCGTCATCATCAAAGACAAACTTTGCCGACGGCAAGGTGTCCTGGCAGGTCCAGATCGGCCACTCCCGATCGTACAAATCGAGCTCAGGAATGGTCGCGGTCAAATCGATATTGGTCGCCCAGTAGGCATCTACCGTACCCACATCGCGCCAGTAGGAGGGTGCCTCGGGGCTGGTTTTGACACACGACAGGTCAAACGGATGGGCGATGGCCTCGCCACGTAACACCATGGACGGGATCAAGTCCTTGCCAAAATCGTGGCTGGATAACGGATCTTTGATGTCGGCCTCCAGCGCAGCAAAAAGATACTCGGCGTTGAATACATACACACCCATGCTGGCCAGCGCCAGTCCCGGCCGAACCAGACTGGCCTGGGGTTGGATGGGCTTCTCTTCAAACCGGGTGATGCGGCGCGCGGAGTCGACCGTCATGACCCCGCATGCAGAGGCTATCGCCAAGGGAACCTCAATACACGCCACCGTACATTGACCACCCTGTGCGACATGGTCTTCGATCAGACTGGCGTAGTCCATTTTGTAAACATGGTCCCCGGCCAAAATCAGGATGTATTTTGGTGATGACTGCGCAGGATGTCCAGATTCTGATAGACCGCGTCGGCGGTTCCCCGGTACCAGAACTCTTCGTCGACGCGTTGTTGCGCCGGCAGCAGATCAATGAACTCGTTGAATTCGTTGCGCAAAAATGACCAGCCATGTTGCAGATGACGCAACAAACTGTGCGACTTGTATTGCGTCAACACGCCAATGCGGTGCACGCCCGAATTCAGACAGTTTGACAACACAAAATCTATGATCCGAAATTTACTGCCAAAGAACACAGCAGGTTTGGCGCAATGTTCGGTCAGGGCGTGCAGCCTTGAACCACGGCCACCTGCCAGGATGAGGGCAATCGTTTGACGAACCGGTTGGTGTTGATCAGCGTTTTTCATGAGACTCCTCGCAAGCGAAAGGGTTCAGTTACTTAAGTCAGCACCGTCAGGTTGCGGCCGTGTGCACGGGTGAGATTTACCAGACGTCGGGCCGGCTCCTCCCCCACTTGACGCCAGTCAAAGCGCCATTCCCAGCACCCGTGCGCCACGCCGGGCGTGTTCATGCGGTGCGTGCCATCCAGACCCAACACATCCTGCAACGGAAAGATCACTGTGTTGGCTACCGATTGCGAGAGGGATTGCATCATGGCCCAATGAATTTCGACGTCGGCTTGAGGTCCAAGATAACAGCGGGCGGCGTGGCGTTCCGTGGCGCTGGCCGTCTGCCGCCATCCCAGTGATGTGTCGTTGTCATGTGTACCTGTGTAGGCCACGGTTTGCGTTTCGAAATTGTGCGGCAGATAGGGGTTGGCCGACGTGTCGCCAAAAGCAAACTGCATCACGCGCATACCAGGGAAGCCACATTCCTGACGCAAAGCGCTTACGGCCGGAGTGATTTGCCCCAAGTCTTCCGCAATGATGGGCAAGGGTCCGGTCTTTCCGCTTAGGTCATGGCCTGTGGTGAGTGCATCAAACAATGCTTTTCCTGGCCCATCACGCCAGTGACCAGCGGCTGCCGTGGGCTCGCTGGCGGGGATCTCCCAATAGGACTCGAAACCGCGAAAATGATCCAGCCGCACCACGTCCACCAGCGCCAGCAGGTGCGTCAGCCGGGCTTTCCACCAGGCAAATCCGTCATCTGCCATCACGTCCCAGCGGTACAAAGGATTACCCCAGCGCTGGCCCGTATCACTGAAATAGTCGGGCGGCACGCCAGCCACCACGGTGGGCTCACCCTGCGCATCGAGACGGTACAGGTCCGTATTGATCCATACGTCGGCACTGTGATGCGCTACAAAAATAGGAGCATCTCCAATAATAACGACGCCGCGTACACGGGCATATTCCCGTAAACGATGCCACTGCAAGCTGAAGCGCCACTGGATGAAACTGAGAAACCCCAGGTCGTCCGCCATTTGTCCCGCCACTTCAGCCAGCGCCACGGGCGCGCATTGCGCAAGCGCCGCGGGCCACTGCGTCCAGGGCTTGCCATGCCGTGCCTCCAGCGCCATGAAAAGGGCATAGCCCTCCAGCCAGTGCGCCTGCTGCGCACGAAAATTCTCGAACTCTGTCCAGTCGGATGGCTGCACTGTATGCAAAAAACCCTGCCACGCTTCACGCAACCGTCCCATGCGGTAAGGCGCCACGCGCTCAAAGTCGCAGCGCCCGGGCTCAAACTCGTTATCGGGCCGGGGTGACAGCCAGCCGCAACGCACCAGTTCATCCATATCCACCAGCAGAGGGTTGCCAGCGAAAGTCGAAGGGCTGTGATAAGGCGAGTTACCCGGCCCCACCGGGGAGAGCGGCAAGATCTGCCACAACCGCTGCCCAGCCGACACCAGCCAGTCCACGAAATGGTAGGCCTCGGCCCCCAAGTCACCCGAACCGTATGCGCCCGGAAGCGAGGTGATATGCAACAGCACGCCACTGGTACGCTGCGAAAAAATCGAAGCGTGTACCAGGTTCATGGGCTTTGCGGCGCAGTGGGAAAGACTGGCGCGCCCAGTGTCTGGACCAGTCCAAAGATCGAACGGGGTGACAGCGTGATGTCGTCAACGCATGCTTTGGCCGACCCCCATTGCGCTTGCGGCAACACCAGGGCCGCTGCACTGTCCAGCACGTGCAGCCAGCGCCCCGGCGGCAGCGCAAAAGACAGCGATTGACCGGACGCATGAAACATCAGTAACCACCGCTCTGTCGGCACCATGCCTTCGTCGGCAACCTCAATCAGGCAGGCGAAACTACGGGACTGCGGGTCTTCCCAGTCAGTGGCGGTCAAAGTGGACCCGTCCGGATTGCGCCATGTAATGTCCACACCCAGGCCTTCAATTTCAGGGGCAATGCCAAATGCAGCAGGCCCGGTGAGCGCACTGCCCGTGAACCAGCGCGCATAGCGCAGCGCCACATGGGCATGGCGCAGGTGAATCAGGCCCACCACAAAATCGGTCAGTCCGGGGTCAGCGCCCGGCCAGTCCAGCCAGGTCGTCTCGTTGTCCTGGCAATAGGCATTGTTGTTGCCCCCCTGGGAATGCCCGAATTCATCGCCCGCCAACAGCTGAGGAATACCCTGGGAACAGAACAGCGTCGCCAACAAGGCACGCCGCCATTGCCCGCGCACCGCTTGCGCCGCTTCTTGCTGCGTGGGACCTTCCACACCCGCATTGGCACTGAGGTCGTTGTCATGCCCATCGCGGTTGTCTTCACCGTTGGGCCAGTTGTGCTTGTGGTTATAGGACGTTAAATCGGCCAGCGTCATCCCATCGTGGGCCGTGATCAGGTTAATGCTGGACAAGGGGTTGCGGCCGCCATGGTCAAACAGGTCGCTTGATCCGGTGAGTCGCCGCCCAAAGTCGCCGCGCGCGCAGTCAAACCCCAACCAGAAGGCCCGGCTGGTATCGCGAAAACGGTCGTTCCATTCATGCCAACCAACGGGAAACTGCCCGAGTTTGTAGCCGTCCGGCCCGACATCCCACGGCTCGGCAATGCACTTGACATTGGCCAGTACCGGATCCTGCTCGATGGCCGCAAGCAAACCGGACATGGGGTGAAAATTGTGATGAAGGACCGGGTCGCGCCCCAAAACGGTGGCCAGGTCGAAGCGGAAACCATCCACACCGAAGGCTTGCACCCACCAACGCAGGCTGTCCATCACCAGCTGCACGGCACAAGGCTGCCCCAGATTGAAGCTGTTGCCACAGCCACTGAAATTGAGGTATTGGCCCGCCTGGTCAAGCGCATACCAGTTGGCGTTGTCCAGGCCGCGCCAGCTTAAGGTGGGCCCGAAGGTGTCACTCTCCGCGCTGTGGTTGTACACCACGTCCAGCACCACCTCCAGTCCGTGCTGGTGAAGCTGGTCAACCATGTGCCGGAATTCAGTGCGGTCATCAGAAAATTGGCCGCTGGCGTAGCTGGGCTCAGGGATGAAGTAGCCCAGCGTGTTGTAGCCCCAGTAGTTGCGCAGCCCTTTTTTGAGCAAGTGGGCCTCGGTGATGTGCAGATACACCGGCAACAGGCACAGCGTTGTGATGCCCAGACGCTGATAGTGCGCCAGCATGGGTGCGCTGGCTAGGCCGGCATAGCGCCCGCGCAGAGCGAGAGGCACGTCGGGGTGGCGTTGCGTCAGTCCCTTGACGTGCGCCTCATACAGCACCGTGTGCGTCAGCGGCACTTGCGGGCCGGGTGCGATGGCGGCACCCGCCTGCAACTCCGCCTTCAGGTTCAGCACTTGCGCTTTGGGAATGCGAGCCGCGTTGTCGACTGGATCCGGCAGGGCATCCAACACCGTTGCATAGTCAGCAGGGTGCCCCAGGTAGTCCAGCTCCAGCGACAAACGCTGCGTGTCACCCACAATGGCGCGCGCAAAAGGGTCAAGTAGCAATTTGGCAGGGTTGAAACGGTGTCCGACCGCTGGCTGAAAGGGACCATGCGCGCGCAGCCCATAGAGCTGCCCATCACCCAGACCGGCGATGAAGCCGTGCCAGACACCATTGGTGCATAGCGGCAAAGAAACGCGGTCGGTCTCCAGCATGCCCTGCGCGTCATACAGACAAACTTCCAGGCGCTCGGCGTGGCGCGAATAAACGGCGAAATTCACGCCGTCCTGTCCCTGCAAAGTCATGCAGTTTGCCCCCATGGGCCAAGCCTGCCCCGGCTCGCACAACAGCACTGGCGTTGGCGCACCTGCAGGATTCATGAACCTGCATCCGGTTCCAGCCACAGCACGCCCAAAGGCGGCAGGCGCAACACGACAGAGGCCGCATGACCCTGCCAAGATATTGGCTCGGACACCGCACCGCAGTCATTCCCAACGCCACTGCCCCCATAGCAGGCCGAATCGGTGTTCAACACTTCCTTCCAGACGCCGCCCTGCGGCACGCCCAAGCGGTAGCCATGCCGCACGATGGGCGTCATGTTGCACACCACCACGATCTGCTGTGCACTCGTATGGCCGTAACGCACAAAGCTGAACACCGAGTGTGCCCGGTCTTGCACGTCCATCCAGCCGAATCCCCCGGGCTCATCGTCGCGTGCATGCAGCGCGGGGCGGCTACGATATAGGTGATTGAGATCGCGAACCAATCGCTGCACACCCATATGATCCGGGTTGTCCAGCAGGCGCCAGTCGAGTTCGGTATCGTGGTTCCATTCGCGGAGCTGGGCCAATTCACTGCCCATGAAAAGCAGCTTTCGGCCAGGATGGGCGTACATCAGTGCGTACAAAGCGCGCAGATTCGCCCTCTTTTGCCATGGGTCACCCCACATCTTGCCGTACAGCGAACCTTTGCCATGCACCACTTCATCGTGTGACAGCGCCAGCACAAAATGCTCACTGTAAGCATACATCATGGCAAAGCTGATGCGGTCATGGTGATATGTCCGATGGACCGGATCCATCGAAAAATACGCCAGGGTGTCGTGCATCCAACCCAGATTCCACTTGTAATGAAACCCCAGCCCGCCAGTCCATGGCGGCGCCGTCACGCCGGGAAATGCGGTGGACTCTTCTGCCACCGTGATCGCGCCGGGCGCCTCCAACCCGAGCACGCGATTCACTTCACGCAGGAAATCCATCGCCTCATAGTTCTCGCGACCCCCATCACGGTTGGGAATCCATTCACCTGCGGGGCGACTGTAGTCGCGGTACAGCATGGACGCCACCGCATCGACACGCAAACCGTCAATGCCATAACGTTCAACCCAAAACAGCGCATTACCCACCAGAAAGTTACGAACTTCGTGGCGGCTGTAGTTATAAATCAGCGTGTTCCAGTCGCGATGGAAACCCTCCCGCGGGTCAGCATGTTCAAACTGCGCCGTGCCATCGAAGCGGGCCAGTGCATGGGCATCGGCGGGGAAGTGGGCAGGTACCCAGTCCAGCAGCACTTGCAACCCGGCATCGTGTGCTGCCGCGACAAAGTCCCGAAAAGCTTCTGGCGTTCCATAGCGGGCCGTCGGCGCATACAAGCCAGTGGGCTGGTAGCCCCACGAGCCATAAAACGGATGCTCATTGACCGGCATGAGTTCGATATGGGTGAACCCCATATCCACGACATAAGGCACCAAAGTTCGGGCCAGAGTGTCCCAGTCCGGCCATTGGCCGTTGGGGCGACGCCACGAGCCCACATGCACTTCATAAATGGCCATGGGGCCATTCAAGGCGTTGGCGCGTGCCCGCTGTCCGGGCGGTAGCAGCACCGGATCGGGTAACGTCATCACCACGCAGGCATGGCCTGACCCGCGCTCGATACGCAGAGCATAAGGGTCCGTCTTGAGAACGTGCCGGCCATCAGCTCCCAGCACGGCAAACTTGTAAAGTGCGCCCTCAGCCACGCCTGGCACAAAAATCTCCCACGCGCCGCACTCGGCATGACGCTGCATCACATGCTGTTGCGCGTCCCAGTGATTAAAGTCCCCAACCACGGACATTTGTTGAGCGTTTGGCGCCCACACGGCAAAAGCAGTGCCTGTAATCCCCCCCCGAGTGCAGGGATGCGCACCCAGCTTTTCCCATGGACGCAGGTGTCGGCCTTCCGCCAGCAGCCAGACATCATTCTCACCCAGCCAGGGCTCATTGCAATGAAGAATTTCTGCATCCTGCGACATGGCACGGTATCCCCTATGGGTGCTTGGCCTGAAGTGACTGCACTTGGCACTCCAAGGTCTCAATACGGTGCATATATTCCATGGGAATCACGACAGTAAAGAGGTCTGGGTCAAAGTCAAAATGCAACCTGCCCGCTGTGCGAAGCGGTGGGATGCATTTCGCTGCGAATAGGCGCTCTTGCTGACTTGAGTCCAATGGTGACAGCGCACCGTACTCCACCAATTCATTCAATTCCGCCGTGCTCATTTCGCAAACCCTTGATAGCTCAGTTAAATTCAAGGATTCGCCAGCGTCTAGCCAGTCCCGTTCAACTTGGAGGTTTGTCATAGAGATTCTCCTTGTTTAAGGCCCCGCGCACTGGTCACAGTTGGCCGGCCAGTGCGCCTGCCCGAGAGCACTGTGAGCAGCGCTTTCCCATCTAAGGTTGGAACTTCTAGCTCTGTTCCCAGTGCTGCCTCCCAGGGTGCCAGCGCGAGGTCGAAATACAGGTCATGGTGATAGGCGCGAAATAGTGAATTTGGGTTCAGCGCAATGTACAGATAGATGTCGCCATCGTCCCTACCATGGCGGCCCTTCCCTCCCTTGCCGCGCAGTTTGATCTTCTGGCCTTCTCTGACACCTGGAAGAATTTTGATTTCCAAGGTGCGCCCATCCTCGTGATCCGCCAGGTTCAGGCTAAGCGTGGTGCCGCGGTGCGCGTCGATGAGACTGATGTGAACCGTGTCTTCATAGTCACGGCCATTGGCCGGCACTGTGCCTTGCCGCGCACCACCCGGTCTGCGGCCCAACGCGGCCATTAGGTCTGCCAAGTCCATATCCTCGAACGCCTCTTGACCCGATTCGTGGTCATTGCGCCATTGGGGGGTGAGACCTCCTCACCGGCCGGCTGGCGTCCCAACTCGTCATAATCGGCACGTTTTTCAGAGTGCTTGAGAGTTGCATAGGTCTTAGCCGCCTCCTTGAATCGGACATTGGCATCGGCGGCCTTGGAAACGTCGGGATGGTATTGGCGCGCAAGTTTTCGACAGGCTCTGCTCAAGGTCAGCATCGCGCGGCACACCTAGAGCGGCGTAGTAGTCCTTGTACTTCATGCCGTTGACCTCGAAACTCCGGTCACTACGAAGCAGTTCATGGCGACACGTCCAATGGATTGGGAATGACCGTCCCCTTTGCGGTGACGATCTGCTACTGCTACAAACGAAGAAACCTGAAGCGAGCGCCTCATTTGCTCAATATATCACCGCATTGGCACAGAGCGTTGATCTAACTCAATGAAAGTACGAGCCTCGATCGCAGAATCGCCGCAGTGGACGGCGTCAGCCAGCCAAGTCGGAGCTCGATCAATGTGACTACTTGACCATTCACGTCGTAATTAGATCCGAGTCCGTTGCGGATATGAAAAGGCGATCTGGAATCACAATGTCGGCAGTAACACTTGAAGATAGCTGTCGCCTCATTCTTGCAGCCATTAGCTGAATATGCCCAACGCCCGCCTGCATCGCGACCACTGAATCACGCTCGGGGTTGAGTGTCACGACAACAATGGACGTCTAGTTCCTCGTGTGTGCGACCAGCGTACCGCGGGTATCGGTCATGGGCCTTGACGTATCTCGCATGACCAGCTGCCGGGATCGTGTGGTCCTTTCCAGCATGCCGCTGCGCCGGGCTCACGTAACGGCTACCACCGTGTCGATGGTCAAAGTTGTACCAATGCACGAAGCTGTTCGCACAGGCGTGTGACTCAATGAGGATGATGAAGTCCTTGACTGGGAACTCCGGACGGTAGTTGGCCGTGCGAAACAGCGCCTCGGCATAGGTGTTTTCGCCACTGACTAATGCGACACCCATTAGCCGGCCAGTGTCAAGCGAGCATACAAATTCATGGCGGCGCAAGCCGCCTGTTTTCAATCTATCCTTCCAATCCGTTCACAGTTGCCAACCGCACCTTCCCTATGCCCGGTGCGCTGGTTAGCAGTGCGTAGTTTGGGCGCTCCTTCATGTCCAAGAGCAGCCGTTTTTCCAGCAAATCTATCTGCGCAGAAAGAGTCTCGATGACCGCCACGTTGGCTTTCACCGCCAAGCCCACATCATTGGGAAACGGCATCTCATCGACCATCTCTGATGTCAACTGTTTGACTTGATTGCTGGTAATGCGTGCTCCATATTGACGAACCGTAATGTTCTCGACCGCCAGGATGTGAGAGGTGCGACTGCGTACCAGTTGCATGCGCTTTCGCGCCAGATCGCGTACGGCGCGGTGTTCCGGCGCCAGGATGGTTCCTGTTGGCAAAATCCCCAGTCGCAGCAAATGGGCAAGGTAGCGGGCATCGGCTTCGTCGCCGCTGTGTTTGAGACCCTCGTATTTCTTGATCGCAGTGGTGTTGGCCAAATGCACTGTGAAGCCCGCCTCTTTAAGCCCATCAACCAGCCAGTACCAGTTGAATGTGGACTCAACTAAGATTCCTGCCAACTCTTCTTGCCAGGGTTTGATAAGCCCAATGATCTTTGCAAGATCATTGGATAAACGTTTCTCGACCACAACGTGATCTTCCTCGTCGAGGACCGACACTACACTATTGTTCGAATGAATCCGGTTGCTAGGGATCAAATTGAGCCCCAGCAAATGCACATCCCCGCGCGCGAGGGGTGATCCTCGGTGGTACCTTTTTGGTACCACCGAGAAAAGTCTTTTCCGTACTTTTTCCGTACCGCCAAGAAAAAAGGACTTGCGATTTCCCGTAAGTCCTTGATTTATATTGACATTTTGGTGGGCGGTGGAGGCTTCGAACCTCCGACCCCTGCAGTGTGAATGCAGTGCTCTACCCCTGAGCTAACCGCCCTGTTGGTCAATTTTTAATTATATGCTGTTTCAGGGCGCCACTTCATTCAGAGTCCCAGAGTCCCGGTCTATATTCCTGACATCATGCGCCAAACAGTTTTTCCCTTGCTTACTTTGTCAAGATCGGCCAGCAATTTCTCGTGATCGGCGATTTCCTGGTCATTAGCCGCCAACAGGGGCAGCTCAAACGTGCTCAGGTTGATCAGCGGTGCACTGTCACCGTCCTGCGCACTACTGCCGACATCCATCATCAGCGAGTTTTGCCCACGTGTGAGGTTGATGTACACGTCAGCCAGCAACTCGGCATCCAGCAAAGCCCCGTGCAAGGTCCGGCCAGAATTATCGACGTCCAGCCGATCGCACAGGGCGTTCAGCGAGTTGCGCTTGCCCGGGAACATCTCTTTGGCCATCATCAAACTGTCGGTGACCTTACCCACGCAGTGCCTAATGGGCGCCCTGCCAATGAGCTCCAGCTCCTTGTCCAGAAAGCTCACATCAAAGGGCGCGTTGTGGATGATGATCTCGGCGCCCTGCAGGTAGTCCAGTAGCTCTACCACCACGGCGGAAAATCTGGGTTTGTCTTTCAAAAACTCATTGCTGATGCCGTGAACTTTGAGGGCATCCTCATGGCTGTCGCGCTCGGGGTTCAGGTAGAAGTGCTTGTTATGGCCCGTGAGCTTTCGGCCAACCAGCTCCACACAGCCGATTTCAATGATGCGGTCGCCGTTTTCAGCGGAGAGACCCGTGGTTTCAGTGTCTAGAAAAATTTGGCGCATGGTCCAACTATAGCGCGGCACTTCACCCAACTGGCGAGCGAGTCAGGATAACGCTACGGTCAACTCATCCAGATCTCCAAAAAGGTGCGCATTCTGAAGACCCAGCCGATTTTGCGAATTTACACCATCTTGCCCAAGTCATAGCATCACGAAGTTAGACATTGAGAACAAGAACGGTTATCATTTAGAATTAGAGTGCTAATTATCGAATACCAGCTACCGCAAAACCACCATCACATTCAAAGGTAAACCATGTTCGAAACACTGCTCGTAACTTTCCGCGAAGGCTTGGAGGCTTTCCTCATGGTGGCCGTCGCCACTCTGTACCTGCGCAAAACTGGGCGCGAAGCGCTAATCGCTGCAGTACGCAGTGGTTTGGGCGTCTCTGTTGCCGGTTCAGTTTTGCTGGGTGTTTTATTGGCACAGATTGGTTCTATGTCGCCTTTGTGGGAAGGTATTCTTGCATTGATCGCAGCGGCCACCGTGGTGTGGTGCGTGGGACACATGCGCAAGATGGGTAAGCACATGGGTGCCGAGATTTCGGGGGGCTTGGGCAAGGCATCTCTGCTAGACGGCACCAAAGCGTGGTGGGCCGTATTTGGCTTTATCTGCTTCATGGTGGGCCGTGAAGGAATAGAAACAGCCGCTATGTTGGCAGCACTCGCCGGTAACTCAGAGTTGCGCCATATGACGATGGGAGGCGTGACCGGCGTCGCACTTGCAGGCGCGGTGGCTTGGGCATGGGTCAGGTTTGGACGCACGGTGGATCTGTCGCGCTTTTTCAGCGTCACGGCCGTTTTCATGCTCGCCTTTGCTGTTCTGCTGGTCTTCAGGGCCTTTTTTGAGTTCACCGAAATCGCCTTGATACCGGGCATAGACAATACATTTTGGCACGATGCAGCCACGCCATTTGCGGAGGGGATTTACGCTCAGTGGGCTTCTGTGCTGCTGGTGCTGGCCCCCACCGTGTGGCTGCTTGCGGCGCACTTGATGGACCGGAATACCAAATTACAGGCCATCTAAGCCAAGCGGCCTGCCTCTGCGTAAGCCCTGTCCGCAGGGACACCCATTTTGTAGCACTAAAGCGCTGTCAGATTCCAATGGGAAAAGCGTCTCTAGCTACATTTTCAATAGCAAAATACTGACGCTCGCCGTGCGGTGGTAATGCTGTATTCCATGCTTAAGCTTGTATCCTCTGCAAAGACACCACTGCCCTGGCTCCTTCCGATTTCCGGCATTGAGAGCAGAACAATAGTAGCAACTCGCGTCAGTGGTTTTCCTTGGCGTGGTTGATCGAGTATTTGGGTATCTCAACCGTCACGTCGGTTTGCGCCAGAAAGGCCTGACAGCTCAGGCGGGAGTTGGGCTCCAGGCCCCAGGCGCGGTCCAGCAGGTCTTCTTCGCTTTCATCGAGCGCGTTCAGCGAGTTGAAACCTTCCCGCACGATCACATGGCAGGTCGTGCAGGCGCAGCTCATGTCGCAGGCGTGCTCAATGTTGATCTTGTGGTCGAGCAAGGCCTCACAGATGGACGTGCCAGCAGGCGCCGTGATTTCAGCGCCTTGGGGGCAGTATTCTGGATGGGGCAGTATTTTGATGATGGGCATGGTGTCAATCTGACTTTGTTGGGGCCTGGTGAGGACTTTGTTCAGACCGCCTCGATGTTTTTTCCGGCCAGTGCTTTCTGGATGCCGCGGTTCATGCGTTGCGCGGCGAAAGCCTCGGTGCCTTTGGCAAGCAGCCGGGTGGCCGCTTCAACGGTCGCCGCATCGCCATGCGCACGCGCATCGGTGACGCCGACCATCAGCTTGTCAATCTGCGCCCGTTCGTTAGGGCTTAACAGGTCTGCATCAGTCGCCAATGCGCTCTGCGTTGCCAAAATCATGCGGTCTGCATCCACCTGAGCTTCGGCCAGTGCGCGCGCCTTCATGTCTTGCTGGGCTGTGGAAAAGCTGTCTTGCAGCATGCGGGCAATCTCATCGTCCGACAGGCCGTAAGAAGGCTTCACGTCGATACGCGCTTCGACCCCGCTGCCCTGCTCCTTGGCATTGACGCTGAGCAGACCATCGGCATCCACGGTAAAGGTTACACGGATGCGCGCAGCACCCGCGGCCATTGGAGGGATGCCGCGCAACTCGAAGCGGGCAAGGCTTCGGCAATCGGCTACAAGATCCCGCTCGCCCTGCACCACATGCAGGGCCAACGCAGTCTGGCCGTCCTGGTAGGTGGTGAAGTCCTGCGCCATGGCCGTCGGTATGGTCTGGTTGCGCGGCACGATGCGTTCAACCAGCCCCCCCATGGTCTCAATGCCCAGCGAGAGCGGAATCACGTCGAGCAGCAGCAAATCTGCACCGGTGTTATTGCCCACCAGTTGGTTCGCAGAAATGGCCGCGCCCAATGCAACCACCTCGTCAGGATTCAGATTGGTCAAAGGCTCACATCCGAAAAAGCTGGTGACCGCTTTACGCACCTGCGGCATGCGTGTGGAGCCGCCCACCAGCACGACCCCATCAATGGCGTCTTTGGCCAGCTTGGCGTCGCGCAAAGCCTTGCGCACAGCCAACAGGGTACGCTGGGTGAGATGGGCGGTCGCGGCCTCAAAATCCGCCGCTTTCATCTCAAAATTGACCGACGCCTTGGCCAGTCGTACAGAAAACGGTACAGAATCTGCAACCGAAAGCGCTTCTTTGCAGGCACGCGCCGCCTGTTGCAGGGCCGCCTTGTCCGAGGGTGTCAGGGTATCTGTCGACAGACCAGCTTTGGCCAGCACCCACTCCACCAGCGCACGGTCATAGTCGTCACCACCGAGCGCGGAATCACCACCGGTAGAGACAACTTCAAACACGCCTTGTGTCAGGCGCAGGATGGAAATATCAAAAGTACCCCCGCCCAGATCGTAGACGGCATAAACGCCTTCGCTGGCATTGTCCAAGCCGTAGGCGATGGCAGCTGCGGTAGGCTCATTGATGAGACGCAGCACATTCAGGCCGGCCAGTCGTGCTGCATCTTTCGTCGCCTGGCGCTGGGCGTCGTCGAAATACGCGGGCACCGTGATCACGGCGCCGTAAATATCATCATTGAAGCTATCTTCGGCCCGATAGCGCAGCGTGGCCAGAATTTCAGCGCTGATCTCGACCGGACTTTTTTCGCCGGCGATGGTCTGCAGCGTAACCATGCCGGGCTTGCCATTGAGCTGGTAGGGCAACTGCGCGTGATTGCCAATGTCGTGAATGCCCCGTCCCATCAGGCGCTTGACTGATGAGATGGTATTGCGCGGGTCTTCTACCTGGGCCGCCAGCGCTTCGAAGCCTATCTGGCGCCGTTCAGCGTCCAGGTAGCGCACCACGCTTGGCAATATCACGCGCCCCTGCTCGTCAGGCAGGCATTCGGACACGCCATTGCGCACACTGGCCACCAGTGAATGCGTCGTGCCCAGATCAATGCCGACTGCGATGCGTCGCTGGTGCGGGTCTGGTGTCTGACCGGGTTCAGAAATTTGCAGAAGTGCCATATCGCTTTTTTTATCGTATTTCTAGTAATGCTTTATTGTCCCAGCTGGTCGATGCGGGCATCCACCTCACTGGCAAAACGCTCAATAAACATAAGGCTTCTGACCTGCTGGGCCGCCGCCGCAAAGTCTCTGCCCATGTCGAGCATATGCTCTATTTTTGATAGCAGCTCGTGCCCTACAGTATTGGACTGCAAGGCTATTTCTTCCATATCCTGAACGGTTTTTGCCTCGTCCAGTGCTTCGCGCCACTGCATTTGCTGCATCAGGAAATCGGTCGGCATAGCCGTGTTGTTTTCAGCATGGATGGGCGCGCCGTGCAGCTCGCATAAATAGCTGGCCCGCTTCATGGGGTCTTTGAGCCGCTGGTAGGCCTCATTGATGCGCACCGACCATTGCATGGCGATACGCTGGGCGGCTGCACCCTGGGCCGCAAACTTGTCGGGGTGCACTTCACGTTGCAACTCTTTCCAGCGTGCGTCAAGCACAGCGCGGTCCTGTGCAAACTTCATCGGCACGTCAAAGAGTTCGAAGTCGTTGGATTGGAGTGATGCCACTTATGGAAACGGGTTTCGTGATGGAAAGCGTAGCGAGCAGTCGTCAGCCACGCGCACCGAGCGCAGAAACCGGAACCTACTCAGGTACGTGAGGAATTCGAGCACCAGGCAACGACGTATGACGGCTGCGCAGTCGCTTTACACACGAAAAGACTCGCCGCACCCACAGCGATCACGCTCATTGGGATTGATGAACTTGAAGCCTTCGTTCAAACCGTCGCGTACAAAGTCGAGTTTCGTGCCGTCAATGTAGGCCATGCTTTTAGGGTCTACCAGCACCTTGACACCATTGTCTTCGAACACCACGTCTTCGGGTGCAATCTCGTCGGCATATTCAAGCTTGTAAGCAAGGCCCGAGCACCCAGTGGTCTTGACGCCCAAACGCACGCCCACACCCTTGCCGCGCTTGGTGATGTAGCGGGTCACATGGCGGGCAGCGGCATCGGTGAGCGTAACGGACATTTAAATCACTCGAAAACTAAACAATCAAACAAGTCAATCAGTGCGTGTGCTTTTGCTTATAGTCGTTCACGGCGGCCTTGATGGCATCTTCCGCCAAAATGGAGCAGTGAATTTTGACAGGCGGCAGCGCCAGCTCTTCAGCAATGTCGCTATTTTTAATACTGGCCGCTTCGTCCAGGGTTTTACCCTTGACCCACTCGGTCACGAGCGAGCTGGAAGCAATCGCCGAGCCGCAGCCGTAGGTTTTAAAGCGCGCGTCTTCAATAATGCCTGTGCTCGGGTTGACCTTGATCTGCAGCTTCATCACGTCGCCGCAAGCCGGCGCACCGACCATGCCGGTGCCTACCGTTTCGTCGCCCTTTTCAAAAGAGCCTACGTTACGGGGATTTTCATAGTGGTCTACCACTTTTTCGCTGTATGCCATGATTTACTCCTGAGTTCCGATTTCCAGGCAAATGACTCATAGCAAGCCACCTGGACGCCTGTTTGTTTAATGCGCCGCCCACTGGATGGTGGACAGGTCAACACCATCCTTGAACATTTCCCACAAGGGAGACAGTTCACGCAGCTTGGCCACGTTTTCCTTGATCGTCGCGACTGCGTAGTCGATCTCTTCTTCGGTGGTCCAGCGGCCAATCGTCATGCGCAGACTGCTGTGCGCCAGTTCGTCGCTGCGACCCAAGGCGCGCAGCACATAGCTGGGCTCCAGGCTGGCCGAGGTACAGGCTGAACCGCTCGACACAGCCAGACCCTTGATGCCCATGATCAGCGACTCGCCTTCAACGAAGTTGAAGCTCATGTTCAGGTTATGCGGCACGCGTTGTTCCGCATGTCCATTGAGGAACACTTCCTCAACATCCTTGAGGCCGCCCAGCATGCGCTCGTGCAGGACACGGATGCGCTTGTTCTCTTCGTGCATTTCGGCCTTGGCAATGCGGTAGGCCTCGCCCATGCCCACGCACTGGTGTGTCGGCAAGGTGCCAGAGCGCATGCCGCGCTCATGGCCGCCGCCATGCATTTGCGCCTCTAAGCGCACGCGCGGTTTGCGGCGCACGTACAGCGCACCAATGCCTTTGGGGCCGTAGGTCTTGTGCGAGGTCAGGCTCATCAGGTCAACCGGCAATGTCGCCAGATCGATGTCCACCCTGCCCGTTGCTTGCGCTGCGTCCACATGGAAAATAATGCCCTTCTCACGGCACAAAGCGCCGATGGCGGGAATATCCTGGATCACGCCGATTTCGTTGTTGACGAACATGACGCTTACCAAGATGGTGTCGGGCCGAATGGCTGCCTTTAGCGCATCCAGATTGAGCAGACCGTCAGTCTGCACGTCCAGGTAGGTCACTTCAAACCCTTGGCGCTCCAGCTCACGGCAGGTGTCGAGCACCGCCTTGTGCTCGGTCTTGACCGTGATGATGTGCTTGCCCTTGGTCTTGTAGAAATGGGCGGCGCCCTTGAGCGCCAAGTTGTTGGACTCGGTCGCACCGCTGGTCCAGACGATCTCGCGCGGATCGGCGCCAATCAGGTCGGCAATCTGCTCGCGCGCTTTTTCAACTGCAGCTTCGGCTTCCCAACCCCAGGCATGACTGCGGGAAGCGGGGTTGCCAAAATGCTCACGCAACCAGGGAATCATGGCGTCCACCACCCGCGGATCGCAGGGGTTCGTGGCACTGTAGTCCATGTAAATGGGGAAATGTGGGGTATCCATTTGGCTAGCTCTTTAATTCACAGGCTGGCTGGCAGCTCAAAATAATGACATCAATGCAATCCGATCCAAACCAGGCGATATTCAGGTATCAGCCCCATCAAGACTTGGAAAATGCATTACCCAGGGCAAATACGGAATTCGGCGCATTCACGCGAATGGGCTTGACGACGGGCGCGGTGAAAATGGCTTTTTTCACTTGTGGGGTGTTCTCGATCACCACGCCTTTGGCCAGCTGGTCTTCCACCAGTTTTTGCAAAGTCACGGAATCCAGAAATTCCACCATGCGGCTGTTCAGCGAGGCCCACAACTCATGCGTCATGCAGCGGCTGCCTTCACCCGTGCAGTTTTCCTTGCCACCGCACTGGGTTGCGTCAATCGGCTCATCTACAGACACGATGATGTCCGCCACCGTAATCTCGGAGGCTTTACGGCCCAGCGTGTAACCACCGCCAGGGCCACGGGTGGACTCCACCAGTTGATGGCGGCGCAGCTTGCCGAACAGCTGTTCAAGGTAAGACAGGGAAATCTGCTGGCGCTGGCTGATCGCAGCCAGCGTGACCGGGCCATTATTCTGGCGCAGTCCCAAATCAATCATTGCAGTGACCGCAAAGCGGCCTTTGGTCGTGAGACGCATGACAAGCTCCTTAAAATTGGCTTGACTGTCTTTTTGACCCTGAAAGCTTGCGGCCCTCAGGGAACTTTTCCTCCAGTTGCCCGGGTCAGTCAACCGGTTATCGCGGAGGCTTTTCTTGTTGTTGGATTGTTGTTGACTAATTTTGTCAAGTATAACACAAGCTAGAGTTTTGCCGAGAGCGGCGGCCAAAACATGGGACTAACCCGGATAGGCCAACTCTCTTGCGCCAGATTGGTGCAAGAGAGTTGGCGAAGGAAGTGGCAAAAACCCTAGATCCGGGTCGAGCCAGCGGCGGAAATCAGCATGACATTGTCAGAGCCCGGAGCGCCGAACGCCTGCTCTTTCAGAACATGCAATTGATCCCGCACCTTGGCAGCTTTTTCGAACTCGAGGTTCTTCGCGTGCTCAACCATCTGCTTTTCAAGCCGCTTGATCTCACGGGCAATGTCTTTCTCGCTCATGTCTTCCACCAGCGCCTTTTGCATTTCGAGTTTTTCGGCTTCCTTGCCGGATTTCTCGCTGTACACGCCGTCGATCAGGTCCTTGATGCGCTTAACGATGCTGCGCGGCGTGATGCCATGCTCAAGGTTGAACGCGATCTGCTTGTCGCGACGGCGCTCAGTTTCGCCCATGGCTCTTTTCATGGAGTCCGTGATGCGGTCAGCATAGAGAATGGCACGGCCGTTCAAGTTTCGGGCAGCCCGGCCAATGGTCTGGATCAGGCTGCGCTCTGACCTTAAAAAGCCTTCCTTATCAGCGTCCAGGATGGCCACCAGCGAGACCTCAGGAATATCCAGTCCTTCGCGCAGCAGGTTAATTCCCACCAGCACGTCAAATGCACCCAGCCTCAAGTCACGAAGAATCTCCACGCGCTCGACCGTGTCCACGTCGCTGTGCAAGTAGCGCACCTTCACGCCGTTTTCGCTCAGGTAATCCGTGAGCTGCTCGGCCATGCGCTTGGTCAGCGTGGTGATCAGCACCCGTTCGTTCTTCTCGACCCTGATGCGGATTTCCTGCAGCACATCATCCACTTGGGTAGCGGCCGGCCGCACTTCCACCTCCGGGTCCACCAGTCCTGTGGGCCTGACCACCTGCTCCACCACCTGCCCTGCATGTTCCTGCTCGTAGGCGGCTGGTGTAGCAGATACAAAGATGGCCTGCCGCATCTTGGATTCAAACTCTTCGAACTTGAGCGGCCGGTTGTCCAGCGCACTGGGCAGGCGAAAACCATATTCCACCAGGGTGGTTTTGCGCGCCCGGTCACCGTTGTACATGGCGTTAAGCTGGCCAATCATTACGTGGCTCTCGTCAAGAAACATCAGCGAATCTTTGGGCAGGTAGTCACAAAGGGTTGATGGCGGTGAGCCCGGAGGCGCGCCGCTCAGGTGGCGGGTGTAGTTTTCAATGCCCTTGCAGTGCCCGATCTCGCTGAGCATTTCAAGGTCAAACCGGGTACGCTGCTCGATACGCTGGGCTTCGACCAGCTTGCCGCTGGCTACAAACTGGCCCACCCGCTCGGACAGCTCGAGCTTGATCGTTTCAATGGCCGTCATGACCTTGTCTCGCGGCGTCACGTAGTGGCTTTTGGGATAAACCACAAAGCGCGGGATTTTCTGCCGGATGCGCCCCGTGAGTGGGTCAAACAGTTGCAGGGATTCGATCTCGTCGTCAAACAGCTCGATGCGGAGGGCCAACTCGGAGTGCTCGGCCGGGAAAATGTCGATCACATCGCCGCGCACCCTGAAAGTGCCCCGTGCGAAGTCCTGATCGTTGCGGTTGTACTGCATGCGAATCAGGCGCGCAATGATGTCACGCTGCCCTATTTTGTCGGCAATACGCGCAATGAAACGCATCTGTGTGTAATCCTCTGGCGCACCAATACCGTAGATCGCGCTGACGGTCGCGACGATGATGGTATCGCGGCGTTCCAGCACGCTCTTGGTGGCCGAAAGGCGCATCTGCTCAATGTGCTCGTTGATGGCGGAATCTTTCTCAATGAAAAGATCGCGCTGTGGCACATAGGCTTCTGGCTGGTAGTAGTCGTAATAGCTGACGAAGTACTCAACCGCATTCTTGGGGAAAAACTCACGGAACTCGCTGTAAAGCTGCGCCGCCAGCGTTTTGTTGGGCGCGAACACGATGGCGGGGCGCCCCAGGCGCGCGATGACATTGGCCATCGTGTAGGTCTTGCCGGAACCGGTCACCCCCAGCAGTGTCTGGAACATTTCGCCGTCGTTGACGCCCTCCACCAGCTTCTCGATGGCCTGCGGCTGGTCGCCGGCCGGCAAGTAGGGCTGAAACAGCTCAAACGGCGAGTCCGGGAAACGAATGAACTGGCCGACGCCGGGCGAAATCTCCAACTCGGCAATACCTTCTATAACATCTAGCATAAAACCTCGATCAAGCCCCGCTAAAATTCAGGGCAACCAAACACAATACGACATACGGGCGAAAATGGAAATTGCAATCCCACAATCGCCCCATCAAGCACGTCACTCCCGGCAAAAAGGCTGGCGTAACCCGCCTGCTTCAAGCTAATTTTTTACTTTCTGAGGATATTCCATGTCTTTGTTTACCGCTGTCGAAATGGCCCCGCGTGACCCGATTTTGGGTCTGATCGAGCAGTTCAATGCCGACCCCAATCCCGCCAAAGTCAACCTGGGCGTAGGCGTGTATTACGACGACAACGGCAAACTACCCCTGCTGGAATGCGTGCAGGCTGCTGAAAAACAGATGATGGAATCCCCAAAAGCGCGCGCCTACCTGCCGATTGATGGCATTGCCGCCTACGATGCCGCCGTCAAGGGCCTGGTGTTTGGTGCCGACAGCGAGCCCGTCAAATCGGGCCGTATCGCTACCGTACAAGGCATTGGCGGCACCGGCGGCCTGAAAGTGGGTGCCGATTTCCTCAAACGCCTGAATCCCGGAGCCAAACTGCTGATCAGTGACCCGAGCTGGGAAAATCACCGCGCACTGTTCACCAACGCAGGCTTCACCGTTGAAAACTACGCGTATTACGACGCGGCCAGCCGGGGCATCAACTTCGCGGGCATGCTGGCGGCGTTCAATGCCGCTGCAGCCGGCACTATCGTGGTGCTGCATGCCTGCTGCCACAACCCGACCGGCTACGACATCGCCCCTGCGCAGTGGGATGAGGTGATTGCAGTGGTCAAAGCCAACAATCTGGTTCCCTTCCTGGACATGGCTTACCAAGGCTTTGGCCACGGCATCACCGAAGACCGCGCCGTCATTGGCAAGTTTGTGGCTGCCGACCTCAACTTTTTGGTGGCAACCTCTTTCTCCAAGAGCTTCAGCCTGTACGGTGAGCGCGTCGGTGCCCTGAGCGTGCTATGTACCACCAAGGAAGAAGCCGAGCGCGTGCTGAGCCAGCTCAAGATCGTGATCCGTACCAACTACAGCAACCCGCCCACGCATGGCGGTGCCGTCGTCGCCCTGGTGCTCGGGACGCCCACGCTACGCGCACTGTGGGAAAAAGAGCTGGGCGAGATGCGCGTACGCATCAAGGCGATGCGCCAAAAGCTCGTGGATGGCCTCAAGGCAGCGGGCGTGAAAGAAGACATGAGCTTCATCACCACCCAGATCGGCATGTTCAGCTACTCCGGCCTCACAAAAGACCAGATGGTGCGACTGCGCAATGAGTTTGGCGTGTATGGCACCGACACGGGCCGCATGTGCGTGGCTGCGCTCAACAGCAAAAACATCGATCACGTCTGCGCATCGATTGCCAAGGTCATGTAAGGTCAGCCAAGATACGCAGCTCCTGAAAAAGCCGCTTTCGAGCGGCTTTTTGCATAAAATCAGCCTCTAGCCCAATAAAGACGGGCGTAACCAGCTACTTTTTTAATAGCATTTTTCTCAACCCCAGACGACCGAGCGCATTGAAATAGAACCGCCCTGAAAACTGGTGTTGAAAAACCGCATGGGCTCCCGGACATCGACGGCGCCAGCCGCATACAGCAGGGGTAAATAGTGGTCATGGGTAGGATGTGCCATTTTGGCCACCTGCCCCAATTTCTGAAAATTTTGCAAGGCGTCCAGGTTGCCCTGCTGCAGGTAGCCGCCAATGGTCTGGTCAAACTCCAGCGCCCAATCGTAAGCCTGGCTACCCGTCGCACCACGCTGCATCTGGCGCAGGTTATGCACGATGTTGCCGCTGGCCACGATCAGCACACCCCGGTCGCGCAAGGCCTTGATTTGTTTCGCCAGGGCGTAGTGCTCTTCGGGCGCGCGGCCATAGTCCATGCTGAGCTGGATCACCGGGATATCCGCCTTGGGAAACATGGGCTTGAGCACCGACCAGGCGCCGTGGTCCAAGCCCCACCCGCCCCTGTCCAGCCCCAGCGGCGCCGAAGCCCTCTGCCTGACCAACTGGCTGATTATCTGCGCAGCCGCCGGATCTCCTGGCGCGGGATACTGCTGGTCAAACAGTTCCTGCGGGAAACCGCCAAAGTCATGGATGGTTTTAGGCTGGTCCATGCCGGTGAGCCACCAGCCTTCCGTGAGCCAGTGGGCTGAAATGCACAAAATGAGCTGCGGCCGGGGGAGTTTCGAGCCAAATTCGGCGCCCAGGGCCTGCCAGCTGCGCCGGTATTCGTTGTCACCAATGGCGTTCATGGGACTGCCATGACCGAGAAAGATTACTGGCATTCTTTCTGATTTTTTGAGAGATGCCAGACGGTCAAGCGCGGCGACTTCGGTGGTGGGAAGCATGGTCTTTCCTGTGACGGGCTATTGCAGCGTCCGCAGTCTGCGGAGGCCTTGGGTTGGGTTGAGATGTTAAGCGTTACTTAAGCTAAAGGACCACAGCCGAGCCACTCCGGGAGCTAGCCCAACGAGAAAAAGAGCCCGCCGACCTTGTTTGTCGGCGATCCGGCGCCATTTTTCATGAGGCAACCGCGTAAAAACAGCCTGGAACTGGTAGTTATCCTCCAACCGACCCGGCCAACGCCTGTTATATTGCACTGCAACATATTACGATATTGTCCAAAATTTACAGTACGAAGATTTGACCCCATGCTATACAAAGTCTATGAAACCCAGCGCACCTTGATGGAGCCTTTTGTTGACTTTGCGCAAGCAGCTGCGAAGCTCTACAGCAACCCCTTGTCGCCTCTCGGACAAAACCCGTTTTCCCAGCGCGTGGCTGCCGGCTACAGCCTGATGTACCGCCTCGGTAAAGACTACGAAAAGCCGACCTTTGACATCCAGACGATCGATATCGATGGCACCAGCATCGCCATTCACGAGCGGGTGGAAATTGACAAGCCCTTTTGCGAGTTGCGCCGTTTCAAGCGTCTTACGGACGACCCGGCCACGCTGACCAAGCTCAAGAACCAGCCGGCTGTGCTGATCGTGGCACCTTTGTCGGGCCACTACGCCACCTTGCTGCGTGACACCGTCAAAACCATGCTCAAGGACCACAAGGTCTACATCACCGACTGGAAAAATGCGCGCACCGTGCCCCTGTCCGAAGGCACCTTCCACTTGGACGACTACGTTAACTATGTGCAGGAATTCATCCGGCACCTGCAGGCCAAGTATGGCAACTGCCACGTCATCAGCGTGTGCCAACCTACCGTGCCGGTATTTGCCGCCATTTCACTGATGGCCTCCCGCGGGGAAACCACGCCGCTGTCAATGATCATGATGGGCGGCCCGATTGATGCACGCTTGACTCCGACGACCGTCAACGAGCTCGCCACGACCAAGAGCTACGAGTGGTTTGAACGCAATGTGATTTACCGCGTGCCGAGCAACTTTCCAGGTGCGGGGCGGCGCGTTTATCCCGGCTTTTTGCAGCATACCGGCTTTGTGGCCATGAACCCCAACCGCCACGCCAGCAGCCACTACGACTATTTCAAAAACCTGGTCAAGGGCGACGACGCCAGCACGGAGGCGCACCGCAAGTTTTACGACGAGTACAACGCCGTGCTCGACATGGACGCCGACTACTACCTTGAGACCATCAAAACCGTGTTTCAGGAGTTCAAGCTCGTCAATGGTACCTGGGACGTGATCTCCGCCGAGGGCAAGACCGAACGCGTGACGCCGGGCGACATCAAGACCACCGCCGTGATGACGGTGGAGGGTGAGATCGATGACATTTCAGGTGCCGGGCAAACCAAGGTGGCACTGGAAATGTGCAGCGGCGTGGCAGCGAGTCAGAAAAAGCACTTGGAAGCCAAAGGCGCAGGCCATTACGGCATTTTCAGCGGACGCCGCTGGCACGGCGTGGTCTATCCGGCCGTCAAAGCCTTCATTATTGAACACAATCAGCTCCCAGCCCAGGCAAAACAAGCAGTCTTAGCTGCCAAAAAGATAGCAGAACCGGCTCCGCTTGTAACCGCCAAACCGGTAATCAAGACAGTAGCTAAGACGGCTGCGAGGCCGACTGGGAAGGCCGCCGCGCCATCCACCGCACGGCCCACCAGCAAGACGGCAAAAAAAACCACGCGCAGCAAGTGATTTGAAGGGTGCAGCGCGACTGACAGGAATCTATCTGGTGGGAGAATAGGCGGGTGAATTCACCCACCGAAAACACTCTTTTTGCCCGCATCAACGCCGCGTTGCCGCAAACCCAGTGCACCCGCTGCGGTTATCCCGACTGCGCAGCTTACGCGCGATCAATAGCGTCAGGCAACGCCGCCATCAACCAGTGCCCGCCAGGCGGCGCTGAAGGTGTGCAGCGCCTTTCCGCCATCACCGGACTGCCCGCACTGCCCCTGAACCCCGCTAATGGCATCGAAGGGCCGCGTGCAGTGGCCATCATTGACGAAGCTTGGTGCATAGGCTGCACGCTATGCATCAAAGTCTGCCCGACCGACGCCATTATGGGCAGCAACAAAATGATGCACACCGTGATTGAGCCGTATTGCACGGGCTGCGAGCTTTGCGTGCCGGTGTGCCCGGTCGACTGCATCGGTCTGAAAAACGTCACAGGGGAGAAGACCGGCTGGAGCGCCTGGTCGCAGGAGCTATCGGATCTGGCGCGTTCTCGCTATGCTTTCCATAGCGCCAAAGCAAAGCGAGAAAAGACTGAGAGCGACGAAAACCTCGAAAAAAAGGCGCTGGAGAAACTGACCGATCTCTCCACCCATTCATTGCACACGGACCCGGTGGCGTTAGGAAAAAAACGCGCCATCATCGAAGCCGCCGTGGCGCGGGCTCGGGAGCAACGAGCTACGCTGTCACCCGATACTTCCGCCCCAGACAAGCCATGGTAGGATGGCATGTCCAGCAGGCCTCATCCCAGCGCGTCGTTCACCTGCTCGTGAAACTCCGCCAGGCTGACGGCATTGCCGATTTCGCGTGGTAACGCGTCGCGCACCGAGAAGACGCCCAGGATTTTCGAACCCGCGCCCATGATCGGCAGATGACGGAATCCGCGCTCGATCATGATGAGAACCGCGTCCGACACCTGCATCTCCGGCGCAACGCAATAAGGGTTGCGCGTCATGACCTCCGACACCTGAGTTTTCTCGGGAATGAGCGCCTTGGCCAATACCCGCGTCATCAGGTCGCGTTCAGTGACGATGCCCAACAAGGTGCCGGGTGTGTCCACAATCAGCACGCTGCCACAGTTGGCCCGGGTCATGACGCAGGCGGCCTCCCAAGCGCTGGCGTGCGGACCCAGACTGATGACATGCTTTTGAGACATGGATTGGAAAACAGTACGTTCCGGCATGATGGCGACCCCTTTCAAGTGACGATATGAACCCGGCTCCCCTGCCCATCCTAGCAGCCTAGCGCAGCGTAGCGTTCATTTTTTCCAGTTCCCCGGCACCGGGACAAAGCTGCGCCGCACCCAGCGTGTTGAGAGGCTTGTCGCTGGTGTTGAGTGCCGTGTGCAGATCGGTGGCCAGAGAATCCAGGTAGAGCAGGCCCGTGACGATCTCACCGCGTGCCTGGTGCACCTGCATGTAGCTCATGGCAGCGTAGCGGTCGGTGGGGTCGTAATCCGGGTGCAGCTTGCGCAGGCGCAGCATGGAGCCGTCGTGCTGCTGCACTTCCACCATCTCGCCAGGGGCATATTCCGTAGTGATCTCGCTGCGCGGCGTGATGAAGTCGATACGACTCACGGCGTCGTTATGCTGGCGCACGTAGTCGTAACTCTTGGTGCTACCGCTGTGGTTGTTGAAGGTCACGCAGGGGCTGATGACGTCAATGAAGGCGGCACCGCCATGCGCCATGGCACCTTTGATGAGCGGCACCAGTTGCGCCTTGTCGCCGGAGAAGCTGCGCGCCACATAGGTGGCACCCAGTTGCAGGGCAAGGGCCACCAGATCCACCGGGCTGTCGCTGTTAATGACGCCCTTTTTGCTCTTTGAGCCTCGGTCGGCCGTCGCGGAAAACTGTCCCTTGGTCAAACCATAGACGCCGTTGTTCTCCACAATGTAGGCCATACACACGCCGCGGCGCATGGCGTTGGCGAACTGGCCCAGGCCAATGGACGCCGAGTCGCCGTCGCCCGAGACGCCCAAATACAGCAGATCGCGATTCGCCAGGTTGGCCCCGGTCAGTACCGAGGGCATGCGGCCATGCACAGTATTGAAGCCGTGCGAGGCACCCAGAAAATAGTCCGGCGTCTTGGAACTGCATCCAATGCCGGACAGCTTAGCCACACGGTGCGGCTCGATGTCCAGCTCCCAGCAGGCCTGGATGATGGCTGCAGAAATCGAGTCATGCCCGCATCCGGCGCACAGCGTGGAGATGCGGCCTTCGTAATCACGGCGGGTGTAGCCGACCTTGTTGGTGGTCAGCGTGGGATGGTGCAGCCGGGGTTTGGCGATGTAGGTCATGCGAGCTCCTTGTGCCGGGGCAGGTCAGCGGCCTGCGGCGCCGCCGGATGCACACTTTGGCGAATGGCGCGTGCGATGAAGCGCGCGGTAATTGGGGTGCCGTCATAGTGCAACACACGCACCAGCCGCGCCGGGTCGATATCCATCTCATTGATCAGCATGGAGCGCATTTGCGCATCGCGGTTTTGCTCCACCACAAACACCTTGTCATGCTCGGCGATGAAGCGTTTGACCGACTCGGGGAACGGAAACGCGCGCAGCCGCAGTGCGTCCAGGTGCACGCCCTCTTCTTCCAGCACGTCCAGTGCCTCGCGCATGGCCGGGCTGGTGGATCCGAAATAAATCACGCCCAAAGAAGTTTTTTGGGAGGCGTTGCGCAACACCGGTTGCGGCACCAGGTCAGCTGCGGTTTTGAACTTGCGCAGCAAGCGCTCCATGTTGTAGATGTAGTCCGGGCCGCGCTCGGAATAGCGGGCATAGGGGTCACGTGTGGTGCCGCGCGTGAAAAAGCTGCCCTTGGTCGGATGGGTGCCGGGCAGCGTGCGCCACGGAATGCCGTCACCGTCCACATCCTTGTAGCGGCCAAAGTCCTTGCCGGCTTCGAGTTCGGCCGCGGTCATGACCTTGCCGCGGTCGTAGTCGCGCGCGTCATCCCACACAAAGGGCTTGCACAGGCGCTGGTTCATGCCGATGTCCAGATCGGTCATCAGAAAGATCGGTGTTTGAAGGCGCTCCGCCAGATCCAGAGCCTCTGCAGCGTGTTCAAAGCACTCGTGCGGGTCCTGCGGAAACAGCAGCACATGCTTGGTGTCGCCGTGCGAGGCATAGGCACAGGAAAGTAGGTCGGACTGCTGTGTACGCGTTGGCATGCCGGTGGAGGGGCCGCCCCGCTGCACGTTGACGATGGTCACCGGAATTTCGGCAAAGTAGGCCAGACCGATGAACTCGGTCATGAGCGATACGCCTGGCCCGGAGGTGGCGGTAAAGGCTCGCGCCCCGTTCCATCCAGCGCCCACCACCATGCCGATGGAGGCCAGCTCGTCTTCGGCTTGCACGATGGCGTAATTATGCCGACCGGTTGCGGGGTCCACGCGGTACTCGTCGCAATACTTCTGGAACGCCTCGGGCACCGACGAGGATGGCGTGATCGGATACCAGGCGGCCACCGTAGCCCCGCCATAGATGCACCCCAGCGCGATGGCACTATTGCCGTCGGTAAAAATCTGATCCCCCACCTTGTCGGACTTGCGCACGCGAATGCCCAAGGGGGCATCAAGGTGCTCTTTGACAAAGTCCCGTCCTAGGTGCAATGCCTGAATGTTGGAGTCCAGCAGCCGCTCCTTGCCCTTGTATTGCTCGGCAAAAAGTTTTTCAAACACATCGGCATCCATGTCGAGCAGCACTGACAAGGCGCCGACGTAGATGATATTTTTGAACAGCTGGCGTTGCCGGGGATCCCCGTACACGGCGTTGGTGATTTCCGTGAGCGGCACGCCAATGACGTGCACGTCGTCGCGAAACCTGGATGGCGGCAGCGGCCGCGTACTGTCATAGAACAGGTAGCCGCCGGGCTCGATTTCGGCCACGTCGGAATCCCAGGTCTGCGGATTCATGGCCACCATCATGTCGACGCCGCCGCGCCGCCCGTGATAGCCTTTTTCACAGACCCGCGCCTCATACCAGGTAGGCATGCCCTGGATGTTGCTCGGGAAGATGTTGCGCGGGCTCACCGGCACGCCCATGCGCATCACGGCCTTGGCGAACAGCTCGTTGGCCGATGCCGAACCGGAGCCGTTGACATTGGCAAACTTGATGACGAAATCGTTGATGGCTTCTATGCGTTTCATGCGGCCTCCGTTTGGAGCGTGCGACTGGAATGGTGCGGGTCGCGGCAGCGCGGCCCCGCTTGCGCGGTGTTGAGCAGGAACTTCTGCATGTCCCACGCGCCGGTGGGGCAGCGCTCGGCACACAGTCCGCAGTGCAGGCAGACGTCCTCGTCCTTGACCATGATGTGCCCGGTTTTTAGCTCGGTTGACACATACAGATCCTGGGTGGTGTGCAGCGCCGGCGCCTTGAGCCGCGTGCGCAAGTCGGCTTCTTCGCCATTGGTGGTGAAGGTGATGCAGTCCATGGGACAGATGTCCACACAGGCATCGCACTCGATGCAGGTGTCGCGGTTGAATACCGTCTGCACGTCGCAGTTCAGGCAACGGCTGGCTTCCTTGAAGGCCGTGGCGGCATCAAAGCCTAGCTCTACTTCCACCCGAATGCTGGCCAGGGCCTGCTCAGCTTTGGCCCATGGCACCTTGAAACGCGTATCGACCGACACATCGTTGTGGTAACTCCACTCGTGGATACCCATCTTCTGCGACATCAGATGGGTCAAGGGCGCGGGACGCACTTCGACCGCTTCACCATGCAGGAAGCGGTCAATCGACACCGCCGCCTCATGCCCGTGAGCCACGGCGGTGATGATGTTCTTGGGTCCGAACGCCGCATCGCCGCCAAAAAAAACTTGCGGCACAGTAGACTGAAAAGTGTCCTTGCCCAGCACCGGCAGACCCCAGCGGTCAAACTCGATGCCGCAGTCGCGCTCGATCCAGGGGAAAGAGTTTTCCTGCCCCACGGCGACCAGCACCGTGTCACACGCGAAAAACACGTCCGGTTCGCCCGTGGGCACCAGACTGCGACGGCCTTTGTCATCATAAACCGCGCGCACCATCTCAAAGGTCATGCCAAGCAGCTTGCCGTCCTGGTGCTGGATGCTCTTGGGAACGTGGAAATTGATGATGGGAATGCCCTCGTGCAAGGCGTCCTCTTTCTCCCAGGGCGAGGCCTTCATTTCCTCGAAACCGCTGCGCACGATGACCTTCACGTCAGAGCCACCAAGGCGCCGCGCAGAACGGCAGCAGTCCATGGCGGTATTGCCGCCACCCAACACAATGACGCGTGGTGCCACGCTGGTGATGTGGCCGAAGGAGACCGACGCCAGCCAGTCGATGCCAATGTGGATGTGAGCCGCAGCCTCTTTGCGCCCGGGCACGTCCAGGTCGCGCCCGCGCGGTGCGCCGCAGCCCACAAACACGGCGTCATAGCCCTGCGCCAGCAAGCCCTTCATGGATTCCACCCGCTGACTGCTGTTGAACTGCACGCCAAGGTCGAGCACATACCCGGTTTCTTCGTCAATCACGGACTCGGGTAAGCGAAAACGCGGAATCTGCGACCGGATGAAGCCACCCGCCTTGGCCTCACCATCGAACACGGTCACTTCGTAGCCCAACGGCATCAGATCGCGCGCCACCGTCAGCGACGAAGGCCCCGCCCCGACGCAGACCACGCGCTTGCCGTTGCGTGGTGCCACTGCGGGCATGCGCGCCTTGACGTCGCCCTTGTGATCTGCCGCCACGCGCTTGAGACGACAGATGGCCACCGGCTCGGGCTTGTCGCCGTTGTTTTCTTCGACACGACCGCGCCGACACGCGGGTTCACAGGGCCGGTCGCAGGTGCGACCCAACACCCCGGGGAAGACGTTGGACACCCAATTGACCATGTAGGCATCGCTGTAGCGACCCTGACCAATCAGTCGGATGTATTCAGGAACAGGCGTGTGGGCCGGACAGGCCCATTGACAATCGACGACCTTGTGGAAATAGGCCGGTTGGGTGATGTTGGTGGGTTGCAAAAAATGCCTCCTTAACCTGCGAAGGCACCGGAAACAGCGCCACAGGTGAAAGGAGTTTAAAGCGTCAGGCCCTCAATGCACTCCGGGAAATCCAGAAACTTGCGGTTTTCATGACAAATGTCAAAAAATTCGATGGGATCATGAGGCCGCTTTGCCCCGCCTGCACCACGGCACGACTCCTTGCGTCAGCGCCAGTCGAATGCTACCAGCCGGGAAAAGGCCAACACCACTTCGGGCGGCGCCTGCACCATTTCGATGAGAACACCCTCGCCCGAAACTGGAAACTCATCATTTGATTTGGGGTGCAAAAAACAGATGTCGAAGCCGGCAGCCCCCTTGCGGATACCGCCCGGTGCGAAGCGCACGCCCTGTCCGGTCAACCATTGCACCGCCTTGGGCAGATCGTCAATCCACAGACCCACATGGTTGAGCGGCGTGGCCTGCACAGCCGGTTTTTTATCCACATCAAGCGGCTGCATCAGATCAACCTCCACCTTGAACGGGCCGCTTCCCATGGCGCAAATGTCTTCGTCCACGTTCTCGCGTTCGCTCACGAAATTGCCGGTGACTTCAAGACCCAGCATGTCCACCCACAAGGTGCGCAGACGGTCTTTGCTGATACCACCGATGGCGATTTGCTGGACGCCCAAAACCTTGAAAGGCCTGTCCTGAGCTTGTCGAAGGGGACGGCTCATTATTCAAACTCCACAATCGGCTGGTCGACCACCAGTGACTCGCCTATGGCGGCCAGCACCTTGCCCACCACGCCATCGGCCGTGGCAAACAGCACGTTTTCCATCTTCATGGCTTCAATCACCGCTACACGTTCACCCGCCAGAACTTTTTGCCCCAGTTGCACAGCCACTTCAACCAGTAAGCCAGGCATGGGCGACAGCACGTAGCGGCTCATGTCCGGCGGCGCCTTGTAGGGCATCAAGGCATGAAGCTGGGCGGCGCGCGGCGACAGTACCAGCGCATCGAGCCGGGTTCCGTTGTGAGCAATGCGGATGGCCAGCGGGTTCCTGCCCACACCGCGTTCGACCTGGGCAGCGAAAGGCTGGCCATTGACCGTGCCGCGAATGCGAGCGCCACCCAAATGCCAGTTGCTACATATTTCATAACGTTTCCCGCCCGTCTCTACAGCACTGGAGCCTGATTTTGCTTGAAAATCTCTTACCAGCGTCGGTCGTGGGGTGTTCTGCCCGCCTACGCCCAGGCCAACAACCACAAACTCCTCGCCCACCGTCACGCCGTGGCCCGGTAACTGCCCGCTGATACCCGCAGCGCGACCCAATATACGGCGGTTCACATAGGCCGCCAGCGCAGCCAAGAAGTCTGTATCTTCATGCGGCACATCTTCGGCACAAAAACCCTGCCCATAATTTTCCGCAATGAAACCGGTATTGAAGTCACCCGCGACGAATTTGGGATGCGCCAGCAAGGCCGCCTGAAATGGGATGTTGCTGCTGATGCCGCGAATCACGAAGCCGTTGAGCGCCTCGCGCATTTTTGCAATCGCTTCATTCCTGTCTTTGCCGTGAACGATGAGCTTGGCAATCATCGAGTCGTAAAACATCGGGATTTCGCCGCCATCCTGCACGCCGGTATCGACCCGCACGCCGAACAGATGCAACGTATCCCCCGCAAACATGGTTTCCTTGGGTGGTTGAAAGCGCACCAACCGGCCGGTGCTGGGCAAAAAACTACGAAAAGGGTCCTCAGCGTTGATGCGGCACTCGATGGCCCAGCCGTCGCGCTTGACATCCGCCTGCGTGAGCGGCAGCTTTTCGCCCGCAGCCACGCGGATCATCAACTCCACCAAGTCCAGGCCAGTGATGCATTCGGTCACCGGGTGCTCCACCTGCAGGCGGGTGTTCATTTCCAGAAAGTAAAAACTCTGGTCCTTGCCGACCACAAACTCCACCGTACCGGCACTCTGGTATTTCACGGCCTTGGCCAGCAGCACGGCCTGCTCGCCCATGGCCTTGCGCGTGGCCTCAGAAATGAAGGGCGATGGCGCCTCTTCAATCACCTTCTGGTGACGGCGCTGGATCGAGCACTCGCGCTCGTTCAGGTAAACCACATTGCCATGGCTGTCGCCCAGCAGCTGAATCTCGATGTGCCGCGGTTCTTCAACAAACTTTTCGATGAAGACGCGGTCGTCGCCAAAACTGTTGCGCGCTTCGTTGCGGCAGCTGGTGAAGCCTTCCAGCGCTTCCTTGTCATTGAAGGCCACGCGCAAGCCTTTGCCACCGCCGCCAGCGCTAGCCTTGATCATCACCGGGTAGCCAATGCCTTTGGCAATTTCCACCGCTTTCTCGGCACTTTCAATCGCCTCATTCACGCCGGGAATGCAGTTCACACCCGCCGCACCCGCCAGTTTTTTGGATTCAATCTTGTCGCCCATCGCCGCGATGGAGTGGTGCTTGGGGCCTATGAAGACGATGCCCTCTTCTTCCACCCGTTTGGCGAACGCCGCGTTTTCGCTCAAAAAACCGTAGCCAGGGTGCACGGCTTGCGCCCCCGTCTGCTTGCAGGCGGCAATGATTTTTTCGGCCTGCAAATAGCTGTCGCGACTGGGCGCCGGGCCAATGTGGACCGCTTCGTCGGCCAGCTCCACATGGCGCGCATCCTTGTCGGCATCGGAATAAACTGCGACCGTCTTGATGCCCATCTTGCGGGCGGTCAGAATGACGCGGCAGGCGATTTCACCGCGGTTGGCAATCAGAATCTTGGTAAACATTACACACATCCTTCTTTTTCAATCACGAGAATGCGCGCCTCACCCTGCGGATGCGCCACATGCTCGGTACCCACATCGGCATAAAAAATATCGCCGGCATTGAGTAGCACCACCTCTTCCTTGCCGCTTACCCTGTAATGCATGGCAACCATGCCGTCCATCACGGCAAATACTTCCTCGCCATCGTTCACATGCCATTGGTAGGGCTTATCTGTCCAGTGCAGTTTGACCGTGGTGCCATTCATATTGGCGATATTCAGACTGCCCCAAGCCCGGTCAGCGGTAAATGTTTTGCTGCAGATGATGTTCATAACGGAATATTGCCGTGCTTGCGCCACGGGTTTTCCAGCTTTTTGTCGCGCAGCATCACCAGCGATCGGCAAATGCGTTTGCGCGTTTCGTTCGGCAGGATCACATCGTCGATAAAGCCGCGTGCGCCAGCCACAAACGGGTTGGCGAAGCGTGCCTTGTACTCAGCTTCCCTGGCGGCCAGCTTGGCCGGGTCACCCTTGTCTTCGCGGAAGATAATTTCCACCGCGCCCTTGGCGCCCATCACGGCAATCTCGGCATTGGGCCAGGCAAAGTTGACGTCGCCACGAAGGTGCTTGGAGGACATCACGTCATACGCACCGCCGTAAGCCTTGCGGGTGATCACGGTGATCTTGGGTACAGTGCATTCGGCATAGGCATAGAGCAGTTTGGCACCGTGCTTGATGATGCCGCCGTATTCCTGTGACGTGCCAGGCATGAAACCCGGCACATCCACAAAGGTCAGTACCGGAATGTTGAAGGCATCGCAAAAACGAACAAAACGCGCGGCCTTGATGGAGCTCTTGATGTCCAGGCAGCCCGCCAATACCAGCGGCTGGTTCGCGACGATGCCGACCGACTGGCCTTCCATGCGTGCAAAACCGATGATGATGTTCTTGGCGTACTCGGGCTGGATCTCAAAAAAGTCGCCATCGTCCACCGTTTTGGCGATCAGCTCTTTCATGTCGTAAGGCTTGTTGGCATTGTCCGGTACCAGGGTATCCAGGCTCATGTCCAGGCGGTCGGCGGGATCGCCGCTCAAACGAACCGGGGCTTTTTCGCGGTTGTTCAGCGGCAGGTAGTTGTACAGCCTGCGCAGCATCAGCAGGGCTTCCACATCGTTGTCAAAGGCCAGGTCAGCGACGCCGCTGCGCGTGGAGTGGGTGATGCCACCGCCCAGTTCCTCGGCCGTCACTTCCTCGTGCGTCACGGTTTTCACTACCTCGGGGCCTGTCACAAACATGTAGGAGCTGTCCTTGACCATGAAGATGAAGTCGGTCATGGCCGGAGAATAAACGGCGCCGCCCGCGCAGGGGCCCATGATCATGCTGATCTGCGGCACCACGCCCGAAGCCATCACGTTGCGCTGGAACACGTCGGCATAGCCGCCGAGCGACGCCACACCTTCCTGGATGCGCGCGCCACCCGAGTCGTTCAGACCAATCACCGGCGCGCCAACCTTCATGGCCTGGTCCATCACCTTGCAGATTTTTTCGGCATGGGCTTCAGACAGTGCGCCGCCAAACACCGTGAAATCCTGGCTGAAGACAAACACCAGGCGGCCATTGATCATGCCGTAGCCGGTGACGACGCCGTCGCCGGGGATTTTGTTGTCCTGCATACCGAAGTCGGTACAGCGGTGTTCAACAAACATGTCCCATTCTTCGAACGTGCCTTCGTCCAGCAGCAGTTCCAGACGCTCGCGTGCCGTCAGCTTGCCTTTGCCATGCTGCGCGTCAATGCGCTTTTGGCCACCGCCCAAGCGGGCCGCAGCGCGCTTTTTTTCCAGTTGTTCAAGAATTTTCTGCATGGTTCGCTTTCTTTACGCTCTTTATTTAATAGCTGCCTGCGCCCGTGTTGATTGGGCTGCAAGCAGATTTCTTGCTGCTATTGAGGCTGGGATGTGGTCGCTCGACACCTGGGCTACCAGCGTCGGCAGCAAGGCGCTAACCGCCGGGTCTTGCCGGAAAGCCTGCTTCAGGCCCGCGTCAATGCGTTCCCACATCCATGCGAGCGACTGCTGCTGACGGCGTGCGGTGAGCCTGCCATTGGCGGTCTGCAAATTTTTGAACTGCGTTACCGCCGCCCAAAACGCATCGACACCCTTGTTGTGCAGCGCGCTGAGCTGCATCACCTGAGGGTGCCAGTTTTTGTCAAAGTTGGCCGCCTGGTCGCGGCCCATGGCATTGTTGACGAGGCCAAACAGACGCATGGCCGAGGCGATTTGTGCCTCGGCGCGCATGGCGGCATGGGCATCAATGTCGGCCTTGTTGATGATGACCAGATCGGCCAGCTCCATCACGCCTTTCTTGATCGCCTGCAAATCGTCACCAGCGTTGGGGAGCTGCATCAGCACAAACATGTCGGTCATGTTGGCCACAGCAGTTTCACTCTGGCCCACCCCGACGGTTTCGACAATCACCACGTCATAACCCGCCGCTTCGCACACCAGCATGGCTTCGCGCGTTTTTTCGGCCACGCCGCCCAGCGTGCCGCTCGATGGGCTGGGGCGGATGTAAGCATGATCGTGCACCGACAGCTTTTCCATGCGCGTCTTGTCACCGAGGATGGACCCGCCAGACACGCTGGACGACGGGTCAATGGTGAGCACCGCGACACGATGGCCCTGCGCTATGAGGTACAGACCCAGCACTTCAATGAAGGTGGATTTCCCGACACCGGGCACGCCGCTGATGCCGAGACGAAAGGCTTTTCCAGTATGCGGCAGCAAGGCTGTGAGCAGTTCGTCGGCCTGCGCGCGGTGGTCGGCACGGGTCGATTCAAGCAGCGTGATGGCTTTGGCGATGGCGCGGCGCTTCACGGTGGTCTCACCGTGCAGCACTGCGGCCACCAATGTGCCCTGGTTCACTTCAATGCAGCCTTGATCTGCTCCAGCACATCTTTGGCACTCGCAGGAATCGGCGTGCCCGGGCCGTAAATGCCTTTCACACCCGCTTCATAAAGCATCTCGTAGTCCTGCCGGGGAATCACTCCGCCGACAAACACAATAATGTCGTCGGCCCCTTGCGCTTTCAATGCTTGGATAATGGCGGGCACCAGCGTCTTGTGGCCAGCGGCGAGTGTGCTCACACCCACGGCATGCACGTCGTTTTCAATCGCCTGCCTCGCGCATTCTTCGGGCGTCTGGAACAGCGGGCCCATGTCCACGTCAAAGCCCAGGTCGGCAAACGCGGTGGCCACGACTTTTGCGCCGCGGTCATGGCCGTCCTGGCCAAGCTTGGAAATCATCACCCGCGGGCGGCGGCCTTGCGCTTCGGCAAAGGCGCTGATTTCATCCTTGAGCGTCTCCCAGCCTTCGGCCGAGTCATAAGCAGCTGCATACACACCAGTCACCTTTTGCGTATCGGCGCGGTGGCGCCCGTAAACTTTTTCCAGCGCGTCGCTCACCTCGCCCACCGTGGCGCGCAAGCGAACGGCCTTGATGCTCAGGTCCAGCAAATTGCCGTCGTTATTTTGCGCCGCAGCCGTCAGTGCGTCCAGGGCGGCCTGCACCGCGGCGCCATCACGCGTTGCCTTGATGGCTTTGAGGCGTGCAATCTGCCCGTCGCGCACGGCCACGTTGTCGATGTCGCGCGTCTCAATCGCGTCTTCCGTTGTCAACTTGTATTTGTTGACGCCCACAATCACGTCTTTGCCGCTGTCAATGCGGGCCTGCTTTTCTGCCGCTGCGGCTTCAATCTTCAGTTTGGCCCAGCCGCTGTCCACGGCTTGGGTCATTCCGCCCATGGCTTCGACTTCTTCAATGATGGCCCAAGCCGCATCGGCCATGTCCTGTGTGAGCTTTTCCATCATGTAGCTTCCGGCCCAGGGGTCGATCACGTTCGGGATATGGGTTTCTTCCTGGATGATGAGTTGGGTATTGCGTGCAATGCGCGACGAAAATTCTGTGGGCAGTGCGATCGCTTCGTCAAACGAATTGGTGTGCAGGCTTTGTGTGCCGCCGAAGACGGCCGCCATGGCTTCGATGGTGGTGCGCACCACGTTGTTGTAGGGGTCCTGCTCGGTCAGGCTCCAGCCGCTGGTCTGGCAGTGCGTGCGCAGCATCAGGCTCTTGGGGTTCTTGGCTTCGAAGCCCTTCATGATGCGGCACCACAGCAAACGGGCGGCGCGCATCTTGGCCACTTCCAGGTAGAAGTTCATGCCAATGGCCCAGAAAAAACTCAGGCGCCCGGCAAAGCCATCGACATCCAGGCCCTTGCCCAGCGCGGTTTTCACATATTCCTTTCCGTCCGCAAGCGTGAAGGCCAGCTCAAGCGCCTGATTGGCGCCCGCCTCTTGCATGTGATAACCCGAGATCGAAATAGAGTTGAACTTCGGCATGTTCTGGGCCGTGTATTCAATGATGTCGCCAATGATGCGGATACTGGGCAGGGGCGGATAAATATAGGTGTTGCGAACCATGAACTCCTTGAGGATGTCGTTCTGAATGGTTCCACTCAATTTATCCTGGCTCACGCCCTGCTCTTCAGCGGCAACCACATAGCCCGCCAGCACCGGCAGCACCGCGCCATTCATGGTCATGGAAACACTGATCTTGTCGAGCGGGATCTGGTCGAAGAGGATTTTCATGTCCTCAACGCTGTCAATTGCCACGCCGGCCTTGCCCACATCGCCCGTGACGCGCGGGTGGTCGCTGTCATAGCCACGATGCGTAGCCAAATCAAACGCGACCGACACGCCCTGCCCGCCCGCGGCGAGCGCCTTGCGGTAAAACGCGTTGGACTCTTCTGCGGTGGAAAACCCGGCATATTGCCGGATCGTCCAGGGCCGCACCGCGTACATCGTCGCCTGGGGACCGCGAATGAAGGGCTCAAACCCCGGCAAGGTATTGGTGTAAGGCAGGTTTTGGATGTCCTCAGCGGTGTACAGCGGCTTGACACTAATGCCATCCGGCGTTTGCCAGTTCAGGACATTTACATCGCCGCCAGGCGCTGATTTGGCAGCCGATTTAGCCCAGGCTTCCAAGCTGGAGGGGTTGAATTCAGCGGGCTTTGAGCTCATGGTGGTGTCGGCTGTCCTAGTTGAGCTTGGCAGAATGTTCAAGCCTTGGCAAGGCGGGAGCAAGCTGCGCAGGATGGTTTTATGGCTCTAGCGAGGAGTTTACATTATTTATAATTATTGATTCAAAATATTCCATTGAGCTTACAATTTAACGTATGGCTGAACTTTCCTTGTCTCACCGAGCGCTTTATGAAGAAGTCGCCGAACTTTTGCGCCAGCGCATTTTCACCCGCGAACTGGTGCCGGGCAGCTGGATTGATGAGCTTAAGCTGGCCGAGGAATACGGTATCAGCCGCACCCCCCTGCGTGAAGCCCTGAAGGTGCTGGCCACTGAGGGTCTGGTCACCATGAAAGTGCGGCGCGGCGCTTACGTGACCGAGGTATCCGAGCGCGATCTGACTGATGTCTACCACTTGCTGGCTCTGCTTGAAAGCGATGCCGCCGGGGTGGTGGCCGCCCAAGCATCGGAATCCCAACTCAAGGAACTGCAGGGCCTGCACAACGAACTGGAAAAGGCGGTGAACAACCGGGAACGCTTTTTTGAAATCAATGAAGCATTTCACATGCGCCTGCTGGAAATTGCCAACAACCGCTGGCGCGACCAGATGGTGGCCGACCTGCGCAAGGTAATGAAGCTGAACCGCCACAACTCACTGCTCAAGAGCGGGCGCATTGAAGAGTCACTGTCCGAGCACCGCGCCATCATGGCCGCGCTGGCTGCGCGCGATGGCGACGCCACCGCGCAGCGCATGCGCGAGCATTTCAGGAATGGACTGGAGGCGGCGGCTTGAGGTTCAACATGGGAAGCATGGCCCAGCTTACCGGCGTAAGTCCGCTGGATGGCGGCGGCTAAAACTCTCTTTGGTGATCTGCGGTTCCTCGCGTCTGGTTCATTCGCTGCGCTGTACCACCCCCATGCGTGGAGGCTTAAACTCAATTTGGCGTTGGCGGCCACATGCTTACCGCACGCGGAACACGTTTGCCTCGCTGCTGCAGGTTGGCGCGCGTGTGGCGTATGTTTCGTCGCAGCGTCGACACACTACACCGAGCCAAGTCGAGGAGACCTACTCACGCTGGCTGCCTGACGCGGATGGCAGCTATGCCCGCCAGCGTCTGGATGAAGCTTTCGCTGCCGTGCAATAAGGCCACAATAAAGCCCATGGACTTCGACGCATAAATGAAAAAGTCTCGTAAACCGTTGTAAATCAACAATTTACGAGACTTGATATTTGGTAGGCGCGATTGGACTCGAACCAACGACCCCCACCATGTCAAGGTGGTGCTCTAACCAGCTGAGCTACGCGCCTAAGGATTGTCCGAGCCGTGATTGTAGCAGGGCAAAACGCCGTCTTGCCCTGCTACCAAAAATTGCCAACAATAAATATTCTCACCCTGTCGGCGTCAGCGTCTTCGGGCTGTTCGCACGCCCGGAACCTCCGCCACGATGGCCAGCACCTGATTAAGACGGCCAGATTGCGCCACCTCCACCGTGAAGGTCATCCACGCCGTGCCACCGCGATTGTCCTTAACAGACTGCGTTTGCACACCGATCACGTTCATTTTTTCTTTGGCGAACACCTCGGAAATATCGCGCAGCAGCCCTTGCCGGTCGGCGGCTTCCACCGCCACATCCACCGGATAAACCGAGCCGTCAGGCGTTTTGGGCGAGCTCCATGCCACCTCAATCACACGGTCAGGGCTGCCGCTGGCCATATTGCGGAAATTACTGCAGTCGCTGCGATGAATGCTCACGCCTTTGCCCTTGGTCACAAAGCCGAGAATCGCATCAGGTGGCGCGGGTTTGCAGCACTTGGCCAGTTGCGTCAACAAGGAGTCAACCCCCACCACGAGCACGCTACCCTTGCCGCGCTGGTTGGACTTGTCGGGTTGGCGTGTTTTTTTGGCCAACACATAGTCGTCCGCAGGCAAAACGGGCTCCTGCGGCCGCAGCATGTTTTCAATGGTGCGCAGGGACAACTCGTCTTTGCCTACAACTTCAAACAGGTCATCCGCCGTTTTGAAACCCAGTTGAAGGGCCAGGGCATCCAACTTCATCGCGGTTTTGCCTTCGCGCTGAAGCAGCTTTTCAACCGCTTCCCGACCCTTCGCCACGGTTTGCGCCATGGCCAATGCGTTGAACCAGGCACGCACTTTCGATTTCGCACGGTGGCTGGACAAGAAACCCAGCTCAGGATTGAGCCAGTCACGGGAAGGTCCACCCTCCTTGGCCGTGATCACTTCAACTGTCTGGCCGTTTTGCAGCGGCGTGTTAAGCGGTACCATCGCCCCGTCAATACGCGCGCCGCGGCAGCGGTGCCCCAAGTTAGTGTGCACGCTGTAGGCAAAGTCCACGGTCGTTGCGCCTTGGGGTAATTCCACAATGGCGGCATCGGGTGTCAGCACATAAATGCGGTCCTCGAACAAGCCCTGATTGGCATCGCGCGCACGCTGTCCAGCCGGGCCTGACAGGTCGCGCTCCCACGCCAGCAATTGCCGCAGTACGGCGATCTTGGCGTCGTATTCGCTGCTGGCCGACACCCCGCTGTAACCCTTGGTGCCCGCCTCCTTGTAAGCCCAGTGCGCCGCCACACCGTGCTCGGCATAGTCGTGCATGGCTTGCGTACGTATCTGGATCTCGACCGCCCGACCTGCTTTATCACGCACCACAGTGTGCAAAGACTGATAGCCGTTGGTTTTGGGTTTGGCGATGTAGTCATCAAACTCACCCTCTACCGGTGTAAAGCGCGAATGCACAAACCCCAAAGCCGCATAGCAGCCATTTACATCGGCTGCGATCACGCGCAAGGCACGAATGTCAAACACCTGCTCAAAGTCAAGCGACTTGCCGCGCATTTTCTTGACAATACTGTAGATGTGTTTGGGCCTGCCCTGCACCAGCGCGGCAATGCCGTTCTGGTTCAGCTCGCGTTCGAGTTGCGCACGCAGAGCCTCCATGAATTCCTCGCGTTCCACACGTTTTTCATCGAGCAGGCGGGCCGTTTGCCTGTAGGTATCAGGCTCAAAAAAACGGAAGGCCAGGTCTTCCATTTCCCATTTGACCTGCCATATCCCCAAGCGGTTGGCCAGCGGTGCAAACACATGCAACGATTCGTGGGCCAGCGCCGCCGGGGCTGCCTGCCTGGTCGCGGCGTAATAGCGCAAGGTCTGCAGGCGCGAGGCGAGCCGCAACATGACCACCCGCAAATCACGCGAGAACGCCAGCAGCATCTTGCGCACGTTCTCCGTCTGTGCCGCAGGATCGTCCAGCAGTTGCGCTTTGGCGTCTGCGGTGCGCGCCTGGCGCTGCACCTGGACCAGCTTGGTCGTTTCTATCGCCAGAGCGGCATAGTTGGCGCCGAAGGCCTTGGCGATCACTTCCTGTGGTTTGTTCAGGTGCTGGCACGCATGCACCAGGTACGTGGCGGCCTGCATGGCTTCCGAGCCGCCAATCGACTTGAGGATGGCCGCCACCGCATCGGCATGTGCCAGGATGTTTTCGCCGGTGTCCAGCGTTTCGCTGGCAATCAGCGGCTCGGCAAAAGCGCGCGCCCGCGCCAATGCATGCGGCTGGTCCGGCAGGCTGTCGGCCGTGGCCGTCACGATGGAGGCGTTGGCACTTTGGGAGGCCGTTGGGCCGTGCGGCCCAAGCACATTGCTTTTCATGAAAACTCAATCAAATTGTTGCCCGGCATTAACCAAGCAGAAAACCCGCCACTGCAGCGACCTGATCTTTTGCGATCAGCGTGGGCACATGCCCGACCCCTTCAAACTCCACCAGGCGGGCATGCGGCCCGCGTTCAGTCATGGCGCGGGCCGTCTCGGGACTCAGCAAATCCGAAAGCGCGCCGCGGATCAAGAGCGTCTCGGCCTTGATATGGTCGTAAAGCTGCCAGAGCGTGGCCTCGTCCTGCTGCGCAGAAGCTTCGGTAGCCAGTTTGAACGGCACCGCAATAGCCGGGTCGTAATGCAACCGAAACTTGCTGTCAGCAGCGGCTGACACAGGCTTGACCATGGGACGAGACAACGCCAGCCATTGTTCCGGGGTGTGGGGTCCAAAGCTTTGGGAAACCGCCCACATGGCGTCGGCCGCGTCTTGCAGGGTGCTGAAATACCCCGCCTCCCCCAAGTAAGCGCCAATGCGCACAATCGCCTGCCACTGGAGGGTCGGCCCGACATCGTTCAGCACCAGTCGGCGCACAGGCACTGCCAAAGGCAGATCGGGCTGACCGCACACCACTATGCCCATCAACCCGCCCATGCTGGTACCTACCCAGTCCAGCGTCGTAATCGGCGACTGGGCGTGCAGACGAGACAGCAAAACCAGCATGTCCGCCACATAGGCGGGCACCTGGTAGCCCATGGGGTCTTTCAGCCAGTCACTTTCACCGCGGCCCACCACATCGGGACAGACCACACGAATGCCGGTCGGTCGTTGCGCAGACTGTTGAACCTGCTCGCATAAAGCCTGCGCCAACACGTCAAAATCCCGTCCCTGGCGGGTCAGACCATGCACACACACCACAACATGTCCGCTATCCGGCTGGCCCCATTGCCAATAGGCCATTCGATGCTCGCCTTCGGCATCGGGACAGGTGACGTATTTCAGCGTAGGTTCAGTCATGGTGCATGCAGTCCGCATAAAAGGCTTGATAAGGCTTGATAATCACTTGAGAAAATTTTTAGGCGCACTGGCTGCTGGCGCGATTTAAATCTCACACCAACTATCGTAAATCATCCGGAGAATCATCATGCTCAAAGGCAAAACAGCGCTCGTCACCGGCTCCACCAGTGGTATCGGTCTGGGTATCGCCAAATCCCTGGCTGCTCAGGGTGTCAACATCGTTCTCAATGGCTTTGGTGATGTGGACGGTCCCAAGGCTGCGATTGCAGCGCTGGGCGTCAAAGTGGCTTACCACGGCGCTGACATGAGCAAGCCCGCCGACATTGAAGACATGATGAAGTTTGCCGCCGCCCAGTTTGGCCGGGTCGATATTCTGGTCAACAACGCGGGCATCCAGCATGTGGCCAGAATCGAAAATTTTCCGGTTGAAAAATGGGACTCTGTGATCGCCATCAACCTGAGCAGCGCCTTTCATGCCACACGCCTGGCGCTGCCCGCCATGCAGGCCGCCAACAACGGGAAAGGATGGGGCCGCATCATCAACGTCGCCTCGGTTCATGGCCTGGTGGCCTCCGCAGAAAAATCAGCTTATGTGGCCGCCAAGCACGGCATTGTGGGCTTGACCAAAGTCACCGCGCTTGAAAATGCCACCACCGGAGTCACCTGCAATGCCATCTGCCCGGGCTGGGTGCTGACTCCCATGGTGCAAAAACAGGTGGATGCCAAAGTCGCGGCGGGTGGCCTCTCCAATGAAGCGGTCACGCAGCAACTGCTGGGTGAAAAAGAACCCTCCCTGCAATTCACCACGCCTGAAGAGCTGGGTGCGCTGGCAGTGTTTTTCTGCTCCCCTGCGGGCAACAATGTGCGCGGCGTCGCCTGGAACATGGATGGCGGCTGGACCGCGCAGTAAACTTATGACAGCAGTCGGCGAACATGCTCGCCGATGGCCAGTGCGCTGGTCAGGCCCGGCGATTCAATTCCAAACAGGTTGACCAGCCCAGCCACACCATGCACGGCTGAGCCCTGGATCAAAAAGTCTTTGGCCGGCTCGCCAGCCCCTTGGATTTTGGGACGCAGGCCCGCATAGCCCGGAATCAGGGCGCCGTCTTGCAGCGCAGGCCAGTACTTGCGCACTTCCGCATAAAACGCTTCGCCGCGCGCCGGGTCAACCACCAGATCATCGGGTGAGCTGACCCATTGCACATCAGGGCCAAACTTGGCCTGCCCACCCAGGTCAATCGTGAGATGAACGCCCAGGCCTGCGGCCTCGGGCACCGGATAAATCAACCGGCTGAACGGTGAGCGGCCAGAGAGGGTGAAGTAATTACCTTTGGCGTAATGGCTGGGCGGCACAAGGTGCGCAGCCAGCCCCGCAAAGCGCCGGGCCAGGGCCTGGGCATGCAAGCCTGCCGCGTTGACCACGGTGTTGGCTTGCAGTTCCGTGCCGTCTTTTGCTATTAAAATAATAGCGCCCTGTGCAAATATCGCATGGGCCAGCGGTGAATTCAGCACTACAAGACCACCGGCATTCTCCAGATCACCCTGCAGCGCCAGCATCATGGCATGGCTGTCCACAATGCCCGTACTGGGTGAGTGCAGCGCAGCCACGCATTCAAGTTGCGGCTCCAGCGCCCTCGCCTGCTCGCGCGTGAGCAGCACCAGGTCCTGCACACCATTGGCCGCCGCCTTGGCCACAATGCCTTGCAGCTGCGCCAGCTGTGCGTTATTGGTTGCCACAATCAGCTTGCCACAGCGGCTGTGGCCAATGCCGCGCACGGCGCAGTAGCCGTACAGCAACTCTTTGCCCTCAACACAAAGCCGGGCCTTGAGAGAGCCTTGCGGGTAGTAAATGCCCGCATGAATGACTTCGCTGTTGCGCGAGCTGGTGCCGGCACCAATCGCGTCGGCGGCTTCCAGCACCATCACCTCCCTGCCCTGCAGGGCCAGGGCGCGCGCCACCGCCAGCCCCACTACACCCGCGCCAATCACCACGCAATCGATCTGATCCATTCAGGAGCCCTCAAAACTTTCAATCACATTGACCGCATTAGTGCCCAGCGCCGCTTTGGCGTAACCGCCCTCCAGCACAAACACGGTCGGCAAGCCGAGCGCGCCAAGGCGTTCTCCCAGACGGCTGAAGTCACTGGTCCGCAGGGCAAAGGTGGAGATGGGATCATCGGCGAAGGTATCCAGCCCCAGCGAGACCACCAGCGCATCGCTGCCGGAAGCGCCAATACGCAGGCAGGCCTGCTCTAGTGCCTCAAACCAGCGCGCCGCAGTGCAACCGGCAGGCAGCGGCAGGTTCAGGTTAAACCCGGCGCCAGCGCCTGCCCCGGTCTCATCGGCGTGGCCGAGGTAAAACGGATATTCGGTCAGCGGATCCCCGTGCAGGCTCACAAACAGCACGTCGGCGCGGTCGTAAAAAATACTTTGCGTGCCATTGCCGTGGTGGTAGTCCACATCGAGCACGGCCACGCGCCCAGCCCCGGCGTCGCGCAGGGCCTGTGCAGCCACAGCCGCGTTGTTCAAAAAACAGTAGCCGCCCATGAAGTCGGACCCGGCATGATGGCCCGGCGGCCGACTACAGCAAAATACAGCGCGCCCGCTGCTTCCGCCAGCCGCGAGCAAATGGGCGGCGCTGGCGGCGGCATCTGCGCCAGCTTTGGCGGCTAGCCAGGTCCCCGCTGCCAGCGGCGAGCCGTTGTCCATGGAATACAGGCCGAGCCGGGCGATGAAATTCACGGGTTCGCGGTCGCTGCGCAAGGTGCGCACCGGCCAGACGGAGGGAAAAGGCTGGCGCTGGTCATTGCCAGGCTCCAGCGCGGTCCAGTCGCGCCAGGCGTTTTCCAGAAACGAGAGGTAGCGTGCCGCGTGCACCTTGGCCAGTACCGCACAGCTGTCGGTTTGCGGCGTGCGCAGGGTATGGCCGCGCGCAGTCAGGCGGGCTTTGACGTACTCGGCGCGCGCCGGGGTTTCAAAGCACGGCACGCGTTCTCCCCGGAAAAACTCGAACTCGGGGGCATGGGCCTGGTGGCTGTCGTTAAAGAAAGTAATCATGTTGGGCAGGCTGTGGAATAGAGCGTAAATCACCGGCTAAGCACCGCCAGGCACCGCAAGACGCCCGCCATTCTGGAAAAAATTCAAAGCGCCCGGGGATCCGTGTTCAGCAGCAGTTCGACGAGTGAGCGCAGGGTGGCCTTGAGGGTCTCAGAACCCGGCGTCATCGCCAGCGTCTCTTCGCTCATGTAGAGCTTGCGGTTGATCTCCAGCTGGATGCTGTGCCGGTGCTGCGCAGGGTTGCCGTAGCGGCGCACCAGCTCCACGCCCTTGTAAGGGTGGTTGTAAGACACGCTGTAGCCCCGTGCACCCAGATGCTGGCACACCAGCCTGGACAATGCCGCGCTGGCCGTGCTCCCCTCGCGGTCACCCACCACAAAGTCCGCGTGCGCCTCGCCCGGAAAATCGGTGGCCTTGCTTGAAGCAATGGCGGGCATTGAGTGACAGTTCACATGAATGCTGCAGCCGTGCTGACGGTAGGCGGCATCAATGGCTTGCGCCACGGCAGCATGGTAGGGCTTCCAGCACTGTTCAATGCGCGCCTGCACCTCGGCCACACTCAGCTTGCGCCCGTAAATCGGCACACCGTCGTCGGTGGTGCGCCAGATCAGCCCCTTGCCGAGGCGAACCTTGGAAAGTATTTTGGGGTCCGTCTCCACCGGGTCCGGCCAGGGCGCGTCAAACAGCGAGACGTCCATCTCAGTGGTGTTTCGGTTGGCGTCGAGGTAGCTGCGCGGAAAGTGTGCTTCGATCCAGTGCACGCCCAATGCGGGGGCGAAGTCATAGAGTTTTTCGACATGGGTGTCTTCGGCACTGCGCAGCGCCGTCATCTCACACGCGTACAAAAAATCTGGCGGATAAGTGGTTCCGCTGTGAGGGGAGTCGAGTACCAGAGCACTGCTTCCTGGCAGATGGGTGATGAACTTCATGACGTGACTTTAGCAGCAGGCTTTTGACCATCCCACATTAACCATTTTCAGCGAATAACAAACCGTTGACATTGAAAACACGTGCCCCCCCTGCAGCTCGGTGCCTTCCAAATTTCTGTTTGTCCTACAAGCAGTTACTTCGTTTACCCACAGACGCATCGACATTTTCTCTCTTAAATTTGAAAATGAAGATCAACAACAGGCGGCCTCTTTTCGAAGCAGAGCCCCCAGATTCATCCACGAAAGGAAGCACCATGCAATCATTAACCCGAACCTTTTCAGCAACCGTTTTCGCTGTGGCCGCACTGGCGGCGGGCACAGGCGCGCATGCCCAAAGCAGCAACTACTCCCTCTACGGGCCGGGCTCGAGCTACATCGGTTTCAACGCAGGCCAGTCCGACTTTTCGCTCGGCAGCGGCGCAGGTGCCTTCCCTTTCGACAAGCGGGACACGACCTACAACATTTCCGGCGGTAGCTACTTCAACAACAACTTTGGCCTTGAGTTGGGCTACACCGACTTCGGCAAGATCGCCCGAGCTGGCGGCACCACCAAGGCAGAAGGCTTCAACCTGAGCCTGGTCGGCAAAATGCCGTTGTCCCCATCGTTCAACCTGCTGGGCAAATTGGGAACGACCTATGGCCGAACCGACGTTTCTTCCGACCCCGCGTCTGGCGTCCTGCCGGGCAGCGAGAGCGGCTTTGGCGTGTCTTATGGTCTGGGCGCCGAATATGTATTCAACCCCAATTGGTCGGCCGTGCTGCAGTATGACGGGCATGAACTGAAATTCGCTGGCAGTGGCCGCGACCGCATCAGCGCCACCACAGCGGGCCTTCGCTACCGGTTTTAAACGACTGGAGCGCTCACGGCGCCTGTAACCGAAGTCTGCAAGCCCTTGGGATTGCAGGCTTTTTGCAAGGGCAAGAGCGCCATCAGGCGCTACAAAATAGATAGCTTCTTTCATCCGTCCTTATTGGGCTATCGCTTGATTTCATCTATAAAATAAACCCTGCAGGCGGTGCCAGTACTTCCTGCAGCAGCCAGCTTCTTGCGCGGCCCAGCCAAAGCCCAGCGCCGCATGGCTTCAAACGAATTCTGGTGGCCCGCGCCGTTCTTGCCCTGCTGTTCGAAATTGGCCTGATCATGGCCGTGGTACCGCTGGCCGCCTGATGACTGGGCGGCCTTTGGGAGGCGCTTGTGCCGGACATCGGTATCGCGCTGTTTTTCCTGCCCTATACCTTTGCCTTCAACTGGACCTACCACCATGTGCGCGCTCATCATCGCCCGCAAGCGCCGCCTTTGCGCACCCCGAATCCGCACTGTCCAGACATCATCGGACCGAGCGGCAGCTGGCTGGCCTGCACCATCTCAAACCGCCCTGCCGCGGCCAGGTAGTCCCAACGCTCCAGCTGACACTGCTCGGGTAGGCCGGCCGCGTCGTAACGCAGCAGGTTGACCGAGTTGGGTGCCTCCCGGCGCACCCGTGACGACAGCGCGGTGCCCGCCTGCACACACCAAAGCCGGCGGTCCAGGCCTGCAACACGGGCCGACAGCTCGCAGACATAGGGCAGGTGAATATGGCCACCCATCACGAGGTCAGCCCCCGCCGCAGCCCACGCGCGCACCGCCGGCTCCCAGCCGCGCAGGCGATCATGCTCGTCTTGAGCCCGCAAAACATACACGGGCTGGTGAACGACGACCACGCGCAACTGTTCGGGTTCCGCCGCTCGAAGGTAGGCCACAACCCGCGCAATCTGGGTGCTTGAAACTTCACCGTTTTTATGCCGCCAGCGCCGCGTGGTTTTGACGCCAATCACTTGCAGCCACAGTGTCTGCAAACAGGTTTCCACGTTCGGGCCAAACATCTGAAGGTAGCGCGCATAGGGGCTGAACATCCTCTGGTAAAGGTTGAACAGGGGAATGTCGTGGTTGCCCGGCAGCGACAGCATGTGCGGAATAGCCAACCGGTCACAAAATTCCCGGGCCTGCCTGAACTGCGAGGCGCGCGCGCGCTGCGTGATATCGCCCGACAGCACCAGCACATCCGGACGCTGCTCGCACGCCATGCGGACAAGCGCCTCCATCACAGGCGGCTGTGTGGTGCCGAAATGAGGATCGGAGATGTGTAGCAGCCTGTTCATGCGAACTTCATTCGACCTCATACGACATTTATGCCACTTCAGCCCGATCAGCAGGCGCAGGGACCAGCAACATCAGGGGCTCGGCAGCGACCTCAAACACCAGCGGCGTCTGCATCCG
>DFWY01000102.1:50573-70563 GCA_002381615.1 Polaromonas sp. UBA4122
GTCTGCATCCAGGTGATCTCCCCGTCGGTGGCCACCTTGATGCGTTTACGGCCTTTCGGCGTGACCGTCAGACGGCGGAACGCAAAACTGTCGACATTCTCCGCATCACCCAGGCGCCCCACCAAGCCACGCAACAACAATCCGAACAGTGCCAGCGTACCAATGGGGCGAACCACGATACCCGCCAGTTCGCCAGCATTCACCGCGTTGGCATCCTTTTCGTCGATACCGACGCGAGCGAGCTGCAAATGGTTGTTGCCGACGAACAGCGTGGGCGTGCGTAACGCAACCACCTGACCGGCGGACTCGATCTGCAGGTGGAGCTGCCTGCGCGCCTGCAGCAGTGTGGCGATGCTTGCAACAAAGGCCACAAAACGGCTACGCCCAAACTGCTGCTTCCAGGCCTCCCGGTCTTCCAGCAGTTGAGGGTACAAACCCACGCTGGCATTGACCAGAAAGACCCTTCCGTTCACCTGCCCAACCTGCACAGGCGAGATGCTGGCGCCCACAAGGGCGGTAGCCGCAGCCTGGGTATCCTGCGGAATCGCATTGACCCGGCCAAAATAATTAAAGGTACCCTGAGGCAAGACCCCGAACGGGCAGCCGCTGCCCAGCACGGCGTTTGCCACGGCATTGATGGTGCCGTCACCACCAGCCGCTACAACCACACCCCGCCGTGCCTGCGCCAGTTCGACAGCGCGCAGCGCAACCGCCTTGATCTGCGAAGGATCGCCGATCTGCAGGAACTCGAACTCGCGCCTGGCTTCCTTGAAAACACGGGCCATGACCTGCTGTTCATCGTCCGCGTTATGGTGGCCTGAACCTGCATTGAGAACAACAAACAAAGGTCCGCCACGCGCGGCGTCTTCTGCAGGGGCATCAGGGGAATTCATACTCAAAGCATATGCAAGGCCGGGCCCGAAGTCTGTCAGCCAACTACCCTTTCAGCCCGGCTTTTCCCGACGCGCCGTCTTGGTTTTTCAGGAATTCACCAGAGGGGCATCACCTCATTTGCACCGACCCGGACACATTGACCAGCACCGTGCTCTTGCCGGCCTCCACGGAGATGGGGGAATCCGACATTTCGGCCTTGGCCTGTGTGGCCATCATGCGGGGGCGGGGCGTATAGCCCTGCTCGTTGGCATTGATAGCGACCTCGCGCAAGGTGTAGCTGCCAAAGCCAAAGCTTTTGGCGATCTCGCCGGCTTTGGCCTTGAAGCGCTCAATCGCCAGGCTTTGGGCTTCACCCTCCACTTTGGCGCGCTGCTCGCGGCTCAAGGCAAAGTTGACGTTGCCCAGGGTCAGGGTCTGGATCTTGCCGGCCGTGCTGGTGATGCGCGGGAAGTCCTTGCCTTCCAGCACCAACTCGGTGGAACCTTGCCAGCCATTGATCTTGCCGTCCTTGCCATAGCGCGGATACAAGCTGAAATTGCCGGTGCGCACCTCCATCTGGCCGGGCATTGCGGCCTGTTTGGCCTGGGCCAGCGCGGTATCGAGAGCCTGCTTGAGTTGGGTTTGCACCGTGCCGGCATCCTGGCCATCGCGTGTGGTGTTCATTGAAATGGACAGCATATCCTGCTGCACCTCCACCGAGCTGCTGGCTGACAGCTGGGCCATATTCTGCGGGGGTTCACGCTGCAATGATTGAGCAAAAACACCCGTAGCGCCCGCCAATAGGGCACAAGCAGCTATTAATTTTGTAGTATGCATCAAGCTGTTTACCTTTCGGGTAATGAGAAGCCAGTTTCCAGTCCCTGGCTACGGTGGTGTAGCGCTGACGAAAATCGGTCGTGTAGCTCGCATTTTGCGGGCTGTTGCCAATGGGCGGCGGCTGTGATGCGAAAGCAGGCGCCGGATAAAGCGGCGTGGCCATTTGCGCCTTCCGAATCAAGCCCGAAACAGGCAGCCTGGCGGACTGTCCTGTCAAGGCCTCCACCTCGGACTGGTCCGGCGCAAAATCGGTGCATACCAGCAAATGCCGGGCTTGGGCAACAGAAAGCTGGAGCGGCCCGGCCGCTTGGGCACAGGTTGCGGCGAGCACAAGTGCACAAGAAGCGATGGTTTTTAGGTGCTTCATGAGGATGATTGGCTTGGTTTTTTAGGGTAAAGCCTGGCGCACTGCAGCACCCAACCCGCAGAGGTGTTTCAAGGCTTTTTTACAACAACGCCTTGAAGCCAGGAAACGTCTACTCCCCTTCTGTGTGCTACTTGCACTCAGTCGCAACTTTTGTAACATTGTGTCAAAGTGACTAAAAAAAGAGACATCTCGGATTTTCAGCGTTCAAAATGGCGCTGTTACAAATTACAAAACCACTATGACTCCAGCTCTACCCACTGCCCGCGCCGACAAAATCCTGATTGTTGATGACGACGCCCGTATTCGCGACCTGTTACGCCGCTACCTGGCCCAGGAAGGTTTTGAAGTCATCCTCGCAGAAGACAGCAAAGCGCTGAACCGCATCATGCTGCGGGACGCCGTCGACCTGATCGTGCTCGACCTGATGATGCCCGGCGAAGACGGCCTCTCCATTTGCCGCCGCCTGCGCGCGGCCAACGACCGCACCCCCATCATCATGCTCACCGCCAAGGGCGAAGATGTGGACCGCATCGTCGGTCTGGAAGTCGGTGCCGACGATTACCTGGCCAAGCCTTTCAACCCGCGTGAGCTGCTGGCCCGCATCCACGCCGTGCTGCGCCGCCGGCCTGCAGTAGAGGTGCCTGGCGCACCCTCCAGCGACCAGGAAGTGATTGCTTTCGGGCCATTTTCATTTGACATGGGCCTGCGGACCCTTCATAAAAATGGTGAAGAGCTGCCCCTGACCACCGGCGAATTTGCCATGCTCAAAACCTTGGTGCGCCACCCCCGTCAGCCGCTTTCCCGCGAAAAGCTGGCGCAACTGGCGCGCGGCCGCGAGTTTGAGCCCTTTGACCGCAGCCTGGACGTGCAAGTGTCGCGCCTGCGCAAACTGATTGAGGTGGACGCTGCTGTGCCCCGCTACATACAAACCGTGTGGGGCGTTGGTTATGTTTTTGTACCGGACGGAACCAGCTGAACCCTAAACCGGCACCCGACCGCACCGTGAGCGCGCCCGTGCGCCCCGACAGCCACGACTGATGGGCGCAGCGTTATCGCTACGCCCAGAAATTCATGTCCATTTTTCCGCCCTTGAGGCCTGATCACTCCTCTTATGGACGCCACCAACCCGATTCCGCTTGAAACTGCCCCAGCGCCGCTGGAGATGCGTCCACGCCGGGGTTTCAGCCTGTTCTGGCGGACCTTTTTCTTTCTGGCGCTGCTGCTGTTCGGCTCCATCGTGGCCTGGCTGCAAACCTTCCGCGCGCTGGAATCCGAGCCACGCGCGGTTCAAAGCGCGCAGCAACTGGCATCGCTCGTGAACCTAAGCCGTGCCGCGCTTCGTTACTCCGACTCCATCGCCCGTGTATCGCTGATCAAGACGCTGGCCGATGAGGAACAGGTACGCATCACGCAGCGTGAACCCACGGACAAGTTCGAGGCGTTCGAAAGCGACGAGCTGGGCGAGCGCATCGCCGAGAAACTCAAAGCCCGGCTGGGCGCCGGCACCGTTGTAGCCAGCACGGTCAATGGCCAGAAGGGCTTGTGGGTCGGCTTTTCCATTGAGGGAGATTCCTATTGGCTGCTCACCGACGCGTCCAAGGTAGGCCCCTCCCGCAGCAGCACCTGGGTGATCTGGCTCATCACTGCCGCTGCTTTGTCGCTCGCCGGAGCGGCTTTCATCGCGCGCCTGATCAACCGGCCGCTCAAGGACCTTTCGTTTGCGGCCAGCCGCATGCGCGACGGCGATTTCGACGCCAGCCGGCTCGACGAGAAGGTCGCGACCAGCGAGATCCGGGAGGTCAATATCGGCTTTAACCGCATGGCCGAGCAGCTGTCCAAAATTGAGCAGGACCGCGTCATCATGCTGGCCGGTATTTCCCACGATTTGCGCACGCCACTGGCACGCCTGCGCCTGGAAACCGAGATGAGCGTGGCAGACCTCGATGCACGCGAGCACATGGCCGCCGACATCGCCCAACTCGACGCCATCATCGACAAGTTTCTGGACTACGCCCGTCCCGAACCGCCGCGCCTTGAGCCGGTATCTCTGAATGCCGTGATTGGCGCCGCGGTGTACGCCGTGGCCGACTATGAAGACATGCGCGTGACGGTGAACATTCCCGAGAACATGGATATCCTGGCCGATCAGGTCGAGCTTTCCCGTGTCATTTCCAACCTGCTTGAAAACGCCAGGCGCTATGGAAAATCGCCAGAAACCGGCATCGCCCTGGTCGATATCACCGCCAGGAGCCGCGACCAGTGGGTGCTGATCAAGGTGCGCGATCACGGCAGGGGCGTGGCGCCGGAAATCCTCCCCAAGCTCACAGGCCCATTTTTCCGGGGTGATGCGGCGCGCACTGCGGCCACCGGGGCAGGCCTGGGCTTGGCGATTGTCGAAAAAACGATTCAACGCATGGGCGGTATGTTCAGTCTGGCCAACACGAGCTCAGGCGGGCTGGCTGCGCATATCAAGCTGCGCCGAAGTTAGAACCTCCCGTACCCGTTTTTTCGCCAAGTTTTATGGCAATATATGGCGTTAGCCTAAGCAGGACGGTCGTAAGCAGCTATTAAAATAGTAGCATCAAACCAGCAACACCACGGCGCGGGCTTCCATGCTCAAGCCCTGCCCAACCGGGCCCAGCTTCTCGGCGGTTTTCGCTTTGACATTGACCTGCCCGACCTCCAGACCCAGAGCCCCTGCAATTCGCGCGCGCATCGCTGGAATGTGCACAGCAAGCTTGGGGGCCTGCGCCACGACGGTGCTGTCGATATTGCCAATTTTGTGACCCCGCACGGCCAGCAGGCGCCCGACCTCAAGCAGCAGCACCAGAGAATCCGCACCTTTGAAGCGCTCATCCGTGTCTGGAAAATGGGATCCTATGTCACCCAGTCCGGCAGCGCCCAGCAGGGCGTCGGTGATTGCATGCAGCAGCACATCGGCATCCGAATGACCGAGCAAGCCCAACGTGTGCTCAATCTCGACGCCACCAATGATGAGCTTGCGCCCGGGCACCAGCGCGTGCGTGTCCCAGCCTTCGCCAATCCGAAAAGGTGGGAACTGCGGGGCTTGGGGAACCTGGGTGGAATTCATGGCATGGGCTTTCACGTAGACTTGAGAAATTGTTTTTTACTCAGCGGGCGGTGGCATCAACCCGCGCGGCCCCGGTCAAGAAGAATCGCTTCCGCCAGCGCGAAGTCTTCGGGGTAAGTGACCTTGAAATTTTGCGCGCTGCCGGGCACCAGTTTTGGGGCCAGACCCAAGGCCTCGATTGCGCTGGATTCGTCGGTGACGGCCCCGCCAGCGGCTTCAAGCGCTCGCATCAAAGTGCCGATACGAAACATCTGCGGCGTCTGCGCCAGCCATTTGTCGCTGCGGTCCAGGGTGGCGGCGACGCGCCCGCCAGCTTCGCGCTTCAAGGTGTCCGGCAGTTTATGCGCAAGCAGCCCCCCCACCTCATCGTGCTCACAGGCATCGATCAACTGCTTGATTTGCGCTGCGGTCACCAGGCAGCGGGCCGCATCGTGCACCAGAACCCAGTCGAGAGTTCCCGCCCCAGACTTGACCAGCGCTTCGAGGCCATTGCGCACACTGTCAGCCCGGCTGGCACCGCCACACCCGGCCACGTCAAATGACTGTTCCGGCACTTGGTCAAAAAACTGCTCGCCAGGCGCAACCACCACGAGCGTGCGGGTCAGGCGGGTAACAGTCGAAAAAGCCGCCAGCGTGTGCAAAACCATGGGTTGGCCGGCAATCACCTGGTATTGCTTGGCCAGAGTCGCGCCAGCGCGGCTACCCTGCCCCGCACAAGGAATCAGTGCAAAAAAACGGGCATTGGCGCTGTTTGTCGTCATCACTTCATCATAGATTCTAAAATCGATGCTTAACTCAATGATTGAGCACCCCAAGGCACCCCACTCCGAATGGTTTGGGGTGCTCGGCTTTTGCCGCATACTTTTTGATTGTTTTTACGAGCTTTGACTTGACCCTTGACCTGACCTTCATGGCGCACTGATTCATGCATTTACCCTCACTCGTTACCGGCAAACGCTACACCCTGCCCCAGCCTGCCGGTTCTGCCGATGCGTTGCTGCTGGCCCGCTTGGGGCAACGCGAGAAAGCCGCAGGCAAACTCACCGCCATCATCACGTCGGATGCCACCACGGCCCAGCGCCTGATGGACGAGATTGCGTTTTTTGCGCCTGAACTGCGCTGCGCCCTGTTCCCCGACTGGGAAACCCTGCCCTATGACACGTTCTCACCGCACCAGGACCTCATCAGCGAACGGCTGGCCACCCTGTGGCGCATCTCGCAGCGCGACAAGGAAACCGGCGCTGACGTTGTCATCGTGCCCGCCACCACCGCGCTGTACCGCCTGGCGCCCCCGAGCTTTCTGGCGGGCTATACCTTCGAGTTCAAGGTCAAGCAAAAGCTCGACGAAGCACGGCTGAAAGCCCAACTCACCTTGGCGGGCTACAGCCACGTCACGCAGGTGGTGAGCCCCGGCGAATACGCGGTGCGCGGCGGTCTGATTGACCTTTTCCCCATGGGCTCCCCGGTGCCTTATCGTGTGGATCTCTTTGACGATGAGATCGACAGCATCCGCACCTTTGACCCGGACAGCCAGCGCAGCTTGTATCCGGTGCCGGAAGTGCGCCTGCTGCCTGGTCGCGAGTTTCCGATGGACGACGCTGCGCGCGCCAAATTTCGCAGCCGCTGGCGTGAACTACTGGAAGGCGACCCGACCAAAAGCCGCATCTACAAAGACATCGGCAATGGCGTCGCCACGGCCGGCATCGAGTATTACCTGCCGCTGTTTTTCGAAGAAACTGCCACGGTGTTTGACTACTTTGGCTCTGCCACTGACAAATCGGCGACGGTCGTGTTGCACGGCGACCTGGAGCCGGCTTTCCAGCGCTTCTGGCAAGACACCAAAGACCGCTACCGGCTGGTGCGGGACGCGCCCGACCGACCCGCCCTGCCACCCGAGTCGCTTTTTCTGGGCACCGAGCAGTTTTACGCACGCGCCAATGAGTATGCACAGCTGGCACTACGCGGCACGGTAGACGACGTTGCCGACAACGCCCAGTTTCAAAAACTGGGTGAAATGGCGGTGGTGCGCGGCGCGGAAGACCCCCTGGCCCGCTTCAAAGGCCATGTTCGCAATACCGCCCATCGCGTGCTGTTGCTCGCCGAAAGCGATGGCCGCCGCGAGAGCCTGCTCGACTTCCTGCGCGCCAGCCATGTCAGCCCACCGGCGTTTGATTCACTCGAAGACTTCCAGGCCAGCGACGAGAAACTGGGCATTGCCACGGCAGCACTGAACACCGGCTTCAGCTGGCTCGAAGAAGGCATTGACTTCGTCACCGAGACCGAACTGTTTGCCGCAGGCGTCACATCCCGGCGCCGCAACAAAAAGCAGGAACAAGTCAGCGACGTCGAAGCATTGATCAAGGATCTCTCCGAACTCAACGTCGGCGACCCGGTGGTGCACAGCGCCTATGGCATTGGCCGCTATCGTGGCCTGATCAATATGGACCTGGGCCAGGAAAAAAACCCGGATGGAACGCCCTCGCTCCAGGAGTTTTTGCACCTGGAATATGCCGACAAGGCCACGCTGTATGTGCCGGTCAGCCAGTTGCACCTGATCAGCCGCTACACCGGCGTGAGCGCCGAAGAAGCGCCGCTGCACCGGCTGGGCAGCGGCCAGTGGGAAAAAGCCAAGCGCAAGGCGGCCGAGCAGATACGCGACTCTGCTGCCGAGCTGCTGAACATCTATGCCCGCCGCGCCGCACGCGAAGGCCATGCTTTCCGCTATTCACCGGGCGACTATGAAGCCTTTGCCAACGAGTTCGGCTTTGATGAAACGCCGGATCAGAGCGCGGCCATTCATGCGGTGATCCAGGACATGATCAGCCCACGCCCCATGGACCGGCTGATTTGTGGCGATGTGGGTTTCGGAAAAACCGAAGTCGCCTTGCGCGCTGCCTTCATTGCCATCACGGGGGGCAGGCAGGTCGCCTTGCTGGCCCCCACCACGCTGCTGGCCGAACAGCACTACCAGACGCTGGTGGACCGCTTTTCCAAGTGGCCCGTCAAGGTGGCCGAGATGAGCCGCTTCAGGTCGGCCAAGGAAATTACCGCCGACATCAAGGGTCTGGCCGACGGCAGCGTGGACATTGTGGTGGGCACCCACAAGCTGCTGAGCCAGGACGTGAAGTTCCAGCGGCTGGGCCTGCTCATCATTGACGAAGAGCACCGTTTTGGGGTGCGCCACAAAGAAACCATGAAAGCCCTACGCGCCGAGGTGGACGTCCTCACGCTCACCGCCACGCCGATTCCGCGCACGCTGGGCATGGCCCTTGAAGGCCTGCGCGACCTCAGCGTGATTGCCACCGCCCCGCAGCGCCGCCTGGCGATCAAGACCTTTGTCCGCACTGAAGGCAACGGCGTGATCCGCGAAGCCGTGTTGCGCGAACTCAAGCGGGGCGGGCAGGTTTACTTTTTGCACAACGAGGTGGAGACGATTGAAAACCGCCGCGCCAAGCTGGAAGAACTGCTGCCAGAAGCGCGCATTGCCGTGGCCCACGGCCAGATGCCCGAGCGCGAACTGGAGCGCGTGATGAAAGATTTTGTGGCCCAGCGCTACAACCTGCTGCTGTGCTCCACCATCATCGAAACCGGCATTGACGTGCCGACTGCCAACACCATCGTGATGAGCCGCGCCGACAAGTTCGGCCTGGCGCAATTGCACCAGTTGCGCGGCCGCGTCGGCCGCAGCCACCACCAGGCCTATGCCTACCTGATGGTGCCCGACCTTGAAGGCCTGACCAAACAGGCCAGCCAGCGCCTGGAGGCGATCCAGCAAATGGAAGAGCTCGGCTCGGGCTTTTACCTGGCCATGCACGATCTGGAGATTCGCGGCACGGGTGAAGTGCTGGGTGAAAGCCAGAGCGGCAATATGCTGGAGGTGGGGTTTCAGCTTTACAACGAAATGCTCAACGAGGCCGTCGCCTCCCTCAAGGCCGGTCGCGAGCCGGATCTGCTCTCGCCATTGAGCGTGACCACCGAGATCAATCTGCACGCTCCCGCGCTCTTGCCCAGTGACTACTGCGGTGACGTGCATTTGCGGCTGAGCTTCTACAAGAAACTGGCCACTGCCAAAAACACCGAGCAAATCGATGCGCTGCTTGAGGAAATTGTGGACCGCTTTGGCAAATTGCCGCCGCAGGCCCAAACGCTGATTGATGTGCATCGCCTGCGCGTCATCGCCAAGCCGTATGGCGTGGTCAAGGTCGATGCGGCACCAGGCGCCATCACCATCACGTTTAAAAAAGACCCGCCCATCGACTCCATGGCCATCATGCACCTGATCCAGAAAAACCGGCACATCAAACTGGCTGGCAACGACAAGCTGCGCATAGAGCGCGCGCTGGAAAATCCCAAAGACCGCGCGCAAATGGTGCGCGACGTGCTGCGCTCACTCGGACAACCCAAAACGCAAGCCACCCCCGCATGACTCCTGCTGAAATCTCCCCCGGTCTCATCGTCAACGTCATCACGCCAGACCTCAAGCTCAGCGACTTCAAGCTGATCGTCTTTGACATGGACTCCACGCTCATCAACATCGAGTGCGTGGACGAAATTGCCGACGCTGCAGGGCGCAAGGCCGAAGTGGCCGCCATCACCGAAGCCGCCATGCGCGGCGAAATTGCCGACTACAAGGAAAGCCTGCGCCAGCGCGTGGCGCTGCTCAGGGGCGTCAGCGTGGCCAGCATGGACAAGGTTTACCGCCAGCGCCTGAAGCTCAACCCGGGCGCCACAGAATTGGTGCGGGCCTGCAAGGCCGCCGGCCTGAAGACTCTGTTGGTTAGCGGGGGATTCACTTTTTTCACCGACCGTGTTCGCGACCAACTGGACATTGACTACACCCGCTCCAACGTGCTGGAAGTCAAGGAAGGACTGCTGACCGGAAAAATGGTGGACCAAGCCTGGGGCGACATTTGCGATGGCGAAGAAAAACGCAAGATGCTGCTGCAAACCTGCGAGCAACTGAGCATAACGCCAAAGCAAGCCATTGCCATAGGCGACGGCGCCAACGACCTGCCCATGATGGGCATGGCCGGGCTGTCAGTGGCCTATCACGCCAAGCCCAAGGTACGCGAGCAGGCGATGGTCGCCATCAACGAGGGCGGGCTGAACCGCTTGCTGGAACTCATGGAATAAGGCGGGCGACGCCCACCCCGGCCTTTCTCCGGCACGAGGCGCGCGAGCGTTGTGGTGCCGACAACTCAGTCGCATTGGGCTCAGGCCACCGGGTCTGCGACCTGCCGCTGGCCTGAGCAGCGCTCATCGAGGTCTCCTTATTCAAGCCTGGCCGGCCGGGTGTCAGAGGGTTGAATGAACGAGTCTTCCCATTGCCCGGCAAGCCGGTCGGGCTTGTCTGAAACCCTGGTCGAGCTGGTACCGTCGAGGTTAAAACCGACCTTGCGGTTACTGACAGGCTGCGCCGCCCCCTGGGCATCCTTGTTAAGCTCATTCAGCGCAGCTTCTTTGGTCGCTGTCATCTGCTTCTGGGTAAAGGCGGCCAGATCCGCATGGAAACTGCTGCTTCCGCCGCGCGTATCCTGGCTCTCTTGCACCTGTTCGACCGGAATTTCTCCCAGAAAGGCGGCACGCATGGCGCTGCCGGCGGGCAGATGGTTACCGCGAACAACGGTGTAGGCGATTCCACAGTCCGAAAGCAGCGCTTCCTTCAATTCGCGGTTGGCTTCGCTCAGGCCGCGCTTGCCTGGAACATCCACACAACCCACTACCTTGCCATCCGCTGTGCAGACGGTGAATGTCGTATAAACCTCGTTGAGCAGCGCCCGCCATCGCTCGCTATTGGCCTTGCCCTTTTCCTTGTCCAGCGGAGTGGTGAAGCGCAGAACCGGGACCTTGACCAGCACAGCATGCTCATGAAAGGTATGGCGCAGCCACTTCCATACGTCGCGCTCGTCGGTGCTCACCAGCCCGCGCGCGCCCAGTGGCCACTTGACGGGCCAGCGCAGCCTGGCGCTGGCTTTGCGCCGCAACCACCAGGCGTAGAGCAAGGTGCCTGCAAGCGCGCCCACGGCTACGCCCAGCACCGTCATCAGCCATATCGTCAGGTCCATGATGTTGTCCTCCAATTTTTTTGGGGGCGCGACCCCAGGAACACGCGCCACAGTCAGGCTGCACCAGTGAGTCACAGAACGCTGCTCGTGTCAATTCAGCGGCAGCGCCTTAAGCGCTATCAAAACAGGATTTTGCCTGTTTTCCCGGAACTCTAAGGGGGGAAAAAAGGCATAGCGCAGACGTGGCGATTTTCACAAAACCTGCGGCAATATGGGTTTATGAGCGCTCTTTGCCAAGCGGTCCAGATGCAGCCCAAAGTGCGCCGGCGGGGCGGTTACAGGCGTTACCATTGGCGGACTTCAGTTTTCGTCCTTTATCGGGATGTTTAGCCATTTTTCTCACTAATCCCTTGGACGCAACAATGAATCTCCTGCACAAAATCGTGGCTACGGCCGGCATGCTCACACTCGCGCTGGGCAGCGTCCATGCCCAGAACAAGGAACTGGTCGTCGGTTCAAGCGCCACCTACCGCCCCTTTGCGTATGAAAGCCCGAGCAAGGAAATCATGGGTTATGACGTGGACATCATCAAGGCCGTCGCTCAAAAAGCCGGCCTGCAGATCAAGATCGTGAACACGCCATGGACCGGCATCTTCGCGGCCCTCAACAACGGCGATGTTGACCTCGTCATTTCCGGCGTGACCATCAACGACAAGCGCAAGCAGTCGTATGACTTCACCACGCCCTACTTTGAGGCCCGCCAGCTGATCGCCGTGCACAAGGACAGCACCGCCAAAAACCTGAAAGACCTCGCCGGCAAAAAAATCGGCGTCGTCACAGGCTGCACGGGCGACGACACCGCATCGCGCGAATTCGGTAAAACCAATCCCGATATTCGCCGCTTTGAGAGCACGCCCGTGGTGATTTCCGAGCTGGCCAACGGCGGCCTGGACGCAGCCATCGGAGACAACGGCGTCATTGCCTTCCGCGCTCAAGAACACAAGCAGCTCAAAACCGTGAACGACCCAAGCTTTCCCAAAGAGTATTTCGGCATCGTCGTCAAGCAGGGCAACAAGGCGCTGCTGGACAAACTCAATACCGGACTGGCCGCCATCAAGGCAGACGGAAGCTACGCGCAGATCTACAAAAAATGGTTCCTGGCTGAAGCGCCGGTACTGCCAGCCCAATAATTGCCGGGCAGCGCTTTCGGTATGGAACAAGTTCTCTGGTTCGGCTGGTTTCGTGCCGACATCATTTCAGAATACGCCGTGCTGTTCTGGCGCGGCCTGCAAATGACCATCACCGTCACACTGATCTGCATCGTGCAGGGCACGGCGCTGGGCCTGGCGGTAGGCTTGGCGCGCGTGTCCGAAGCACGCCACTCGCCCGCCAGGCAGCTCTGCAAGTATGCCTTGCGCTGGCCTTCCTCGGTGTATGTCAGCTTTTTCCGCGGCACGCCACTGTTTGTGCAGATTCTGCTGATTCACTTTGCGGTGTTGCCGCTGTTTATCAACCAGACTGATGGCTTGTTGATTTCGGGTGAAGCCGCGCGCAACCTCAAACAAAACCACGGCGCCTTCCTGTCGGGCGTGGTGGCCCTCACCCTGAATGCGGGCGCCTATATTTCCGAGATTTTCCGGGCGGGTATCCAGTCGATTGACCGCGGCCAGGTCGAAGCTTCGCGTTCGCTAGGCATGTCGTTCCCGCGAACCATGTACCACATCGTGCTGCCGCAGGCGTTTCGCAGAATGCTGCCGCCGCTGGGCAACAATGCCATCTCGCTGCTCAAGGACTCGTCACTGATTTCAGCGATTGGTCTGGCAGAACTGGCTTATGCCGCACGAACCGTGGCCGGTGCTTATTCGCGCTACTGGGAGCCCTACCTCACGATTTCGCTCATGTACTGGGTGCTGACGCTGGGCCTTGCCTACGCTGTAAAGAAATTGGAGGATCGCTATGGACGTGGTGATTCGCGTTGATAAATTGACCAAGCAGTTTGGTCTCCTTCCGGTGCTGCGCGGTATTGACTGCACCATCAAGGCATCAGAAGTTGTTTGTGTCATTGGACCCTCGGGTTCGGGCAAGAGTACCTTTCTCAGGTGCCTGAACGGCCTGGAAGACGCTTCCGGTGGGCAGGTACTGGTGCATGGCGTGTCGGTGCATGAACCCAAAACCGATGTCGATGCCCTGCGCTCGGAAATCGGCATGGTGTTTCAACGCTTCAATCTTTTCCCGCACAAAACCGTGCTTGAAAACATCACGCTGGCCCCCACCAAAGTGCGAGGCCTCACCGCAGCGCAAGCCCGTATCCGCGCCACCGAATTGCTGGACAAGGTCGGGCTGCTCGACAAGATTGACGCCTATCCCAACCAGCTGTCTGGCGGTCAGCAGCAGCGCGTTGCCATTGCGCGGGCGCTGGCCATGCAGCCGCGCATCATGCTGTTTGACGAACCCACCTCTGCGCTGGACCCTGAAATGGTCGGCGAGGTGCTGGCCGTCATGCAAGCCCTGGCCGAGGAAGGCATGACCATGGTGGTCGTCACGCACGAGATGGGCTTTGCACGCCAGGTGGCTGATCGCGTCTTGTTCATCGACGAAGGTCTGGTGGTCGAAGAAGGATCACCCGCCGACATCTTTGACCGGCCCCAGGAAGAGCGCACGCGCAAGTTCCTGAGCAAGGTGCTGTAGTCAAGGAACTTCTCCGTCAGCCCGGCGGCCCCGCGGCAACTCCGCCCTCAAGGCTAGTTCCTCAAGGAAAAAAGGCCTTTTGCCCAATAAAGACGGGCACAACCAGCTATCATTAACATAGCAACCTGATTCACACCGGCCTAGCGCTTGCGCAATGGCTCCAGCAGCGACGACAGGCCGTTGTGATCTATCTCCTGCATCAGCGCCAGCAGGCGCCCGATGTCGCCCTTCGGAAAGCCTTCGCGGGCAAACCAGTTCAGGTAGTGGCCGGGCAAGTCGGCCATCAGTCGCCCCTTGTATTTGCCGTAGGGCATTTCCAGCGTCACCAGCCGCTGCAGGTCTTCGGGGTTCAAACTACCCTCCGGCCCGCTTGACGGCATGGCCCTGCTTTTGCAGCGCCTGCATGACCACCTCGCAGTGATCACCCTGCACTTCAATCACGCCGTCTTTCACGGTGCCACCGGAGCCGCACGCCGCCTTGAGCTGCTTGCCCAGTTGGGCCAAGGCCAGCGCATCCAGCGCCAGCCCCTTCACCAGCGTCACCGTCTTTCCACCGCGGCCTTTGCTCTCTCTGGAGACACGCACCCACCCATCTGATTTTGGAAGCGCTTGAACCTGCCTGCAAATGCATCCCGCCATGGGCTTGCGGCACTCGGGGCACATTCTTCCGGCGTCAGTGGAATAAACGAGCCCGCTGCTTGACGGATTTTTTTTCATCATGGAGTTATAGCGGAGTCAGCGCACGAGCAACGCCATTTTCCGGGTCGCCTGCAGGATCATTTGCCCTTGAGTAAAAACGCCATCTCGGTGCCCGCCAGATTCAGCACATCGTTGTGGGCCAAGGCAATCGCCTGCGGTCCAATGGGTTTGCCATTGAGTGTGGGCAGCGTTTGGCCATTCACGTGTGCCACGTAGTAGCCGTCACGTCGGTGCGAGATGGACACGACGGCAACACCCGGCTGGCCAAAAGTCGTCACCGCCTTGACCACCGGAACCTCCAGCCCGGCAGAAGCGCCCGACAGCATTTTAAGACTGGCCAGCAGCACGCCGCTGGTGCCTGGAAGGCCAAGGGCATCCAGCGGCATGGCCATTGTCTTTTTTTCGGTGCCGGGCTGCTCGCGCTTTGAGGCCGCCAGGAACTGAACCCTGAAATTACCGATGGTGATGATGTCGTTATCCCGAAGCAGCTGCCGGGTTTTGATCATCTGAGCGTTGACGTAGGTGCCGTTGGTACTGCCGAGGTCTTCGATGTACACATCCGCAATCCCCCGGAGCTCAAACACGCAGTGCTCGCCACTGACGACCATGTTGTCAAACACAATGTCGTTGTGAGGCATGCGGCCAAGCGTCGTCCGGTTATTTTTCAGATAAACGTGCTTGACTTCGACACCTTGGACCGATGCGATGAGTTGTGGCATGGATGCCTCCTGCGGATATGTCGCCAGACACGCCCAATGCGGTGGCGATCGTTGATCGTAGCCCTGCAGCTTCAATGGTACAGGATCGCCTGTGCAAAGCTAACCGGCATTCCTGCTGCCCGCAGCGTAGCCGGCATGGTGGCCGAGCCCGCGCGGCTCACATCGCGCCAGATGGATGCGTGGGCCAAAGGCTTCACGTCGTCGGACGTGTGCGACCAGGTCTACGGCAGCGCGTTCCTCGCCTCGCCACTGGCCTGGCGCAAAGTGGCGGCATGGGCTGCGCACAAAGACGAATTTGTGCGCCGCGCCGCCTTTGCCCTGCTGGCCACGATGGCGGTACATGACAAACAGGCCGGTAATAACCGCTTCATCGCCGCGCTGCCGGCGCGGAAGTTCAGCTGTTCCCGATCCGGCTGACCAGTGCCTTCGTGAACGCGGCGGTGCTGGCGTTGCCGCCGAGGTCGCCGGTGCGCACCTTGTCGACATTCAGCGTTTCGTCGATGGCCTGCCGCAGGCGAACCGCCAACTCGGGTAGCTTGCAGTGATCGAGCATCATCGCGGCTGCCAGCATCAAGGCGATTGGATTGGCAATGCCCTTGCCCGCGATATCCGGGGCCGAACCATGCACGGCCTCAAAGATCGCCGCATCCGCCCCGATGTTGGCGCCCGGCGTCATGCCCAGTCCGCCCACCAGCCCGGCGACCAGGTCGGACAGGATGTCACCGAACAGGTTGGTGGTGACCAGCATGTCGAATTGCCAGGGGTTGATCACCAGTTTCATCGCGCAGGCATCAATGATCACGGTCTCGAGTTCAAAGCGGCCCTTGTACTTGCGCTCGTACAGGTCGATGCCGGTTTCCAGGAAGATGCCGGTCAGCGCCTTCATGATGTTGGCCTTGTGCACGATCGTGACCTTCTTGCGCCCGGTCGCAACGGCATGTTCAAAGGCGAATTCCAGCAGGCGCCGGCTACCGGCCCGGGTGTTGATGCCGGTGGCCATGGCCACCGCACGTGGGTCGTCGTCGATCGGGATGTAGTATTCATGACCGATGTACAGGCCTTCGAGGTTCTCGCGCACCACCACCAGATCGATCTTGTCGAAACGGCCGCCCGGGATGATGGTGCGGGCAGGGCGCAGGTTGGCGTAGAGCTGGAACTCTTCGCGCAGTCGCACGTTCGACGAGCGGTAGCCGCCGCCCGAAGGGGTCTCAAGGGGACCCTTGAGCGCCAGCCGGGTGCGGCGGATGCTATCGAGCGTGGCTGCTGGCAAGGGATCACCCGCGGCCTTTATGCCGCCAAGGCCGGCGATCTGACGGTCCCAATCGAATGGGGCATGCAGCGCGTCGAGCGCAGCCAGGGTGGCCTCGACGATTTCGGGGCCGATGCCGTCCCCTGGGATCAAGGTGACGGGAATGGTGTTTGACATGTTCAGGTCTCTCGAATGGTTGGATGACTGCGACATTATCAGGACGCGGCCATCACGCTGCTTTGATAGCAATTGTTCACGATCAGGGATTCAGCGCATGTAACAAACGCCAGTTGCACTTCGTGCGTCGCAATGAGAAATGGGCTTAGGGGTTGCTTGCCACCATTATCAAGTTTAAGGTTCGCAACAATGTGGTTGGCAGACGGCTCATCTCAAAAATTCTGGAGTCGTCAGTTAAAAATAATGCTGTGCGCCCTGAAGCACATCCCGGTCGTGGTTCAAACCGGGTTATTCGCAGGACAGTACTGCAAGAAGACCCTCGGAGTGAGTTGCTATGCGTAGGGATTGGTTCGGGGGTCCATGGATACCTAATTTATAGCAAGTTATCTGAATTCGGTAACTTTGGATAATCTAACTATACAGTGGAACACTGGTCACACGGCTTGGGCCAACCGCCTCACGCCCTCCTCAATCTTCCCCACATCCGCCGTGGCAAAGCTCAGCCGCAACGTTGAGAGATCAGGATTCGACGCATAAAACGGTGCCCCCGGCACAAAGGCCACACCCTTCTCAATCGCGCGTTTGGCCAGCTCGCCACCGTCTTTCACCTTGCCACCCGCGCCAGTCAGGCGCGCCCACACAAACAGGCCACCCTGCGGCTGCACAAACTCAATCGCGTCGCCCAGCTCTTTGCGTAGTGCGTTGCCCATGGCCTGGGCGCGCTCGGCGTAGACCTTGCGCACATTTGAGAGCGTGGCGGGCATGCGGCCGGCTTTGAGATATTGCGCGGCGGTGGCTTGGGCAAAGGTGCTGGTGTGCGCGTCGCTAAACTGTTTGCACATGGTGGCATTGGCCAGCAGCTCGGGCGGGGCAATCATCCAGCCTACGCGCAGTCCGGGTGACAGCACTTTACTCAGCGAGCCGCAATGGGCCAGCAGGTCACGGCTGCCCGGCACGCTGGCGCTCATGGCCAGCAGGCTGGGCGGCGGGGCCTCGCCAAAATACAGGTCGCCATAGGGGTCGTCTTCCACGATCAGCGTCTGGTATTTCACGGCCATTTCCAGCACCTTTTTGCGGCGCTCGGCGCTCAGCGTCGCACCGCTGGGGTTGCCAAAGGTGGGTATGAGGTACACAAACTTGGGCTTGTGCTCGGCAATGAGCTGCTCCAGCTTGTCGGTCTGCACGCCGTAGGCGTCGATGGGTGCGCTGATGAGTTCTGCGCCATACAGCCTGAAGCACTGGATGGTGGCCAGAAAGGTGGGGCCTTCCACAATGACCTTGTCGCCGGGGCTGATCATGGTTTTGCCCAACAGGTCTAGCGCCTGCTGGCTGCCGGTGGTAACGATCAGGTCTTCAGGGGCCACGTCCTTCGCGCCCTTGCTGGCCATGAAGGCGGCAAGCTGCTCGCGCAGGGGGTTGTAGCCTTCGGTGGCGCCGTATTGCAGCGCCGCGCCGGGGTCGTCTAGCAGGGCGGCGTTGACGGCTTCGCGGATGCCCTCCACGTCAAACATGGCGCTGTCCGGAAAGCCGCCGGCAAAGCTGATGATGCCGGGTTTTCCCAGCAGTTTGAAGAGCTCGCGGATGGCAGAGGTTTCGACGTTATTGAGTCGCTCGGAAAAATGCAATGTCGTAGGCAGTGGCATGGGAGAATTGATCCATGAAGAAGGAAACCATAGAACCGTTTTTTGCCACTTTGAAGGCGGCGAACCCACGGCCCGTGACCGAATTGGAGTATACGAGCGCATTCGAGCTGCTGGTCGCCGTGCTGCTCTCGGCGCAGGCCACGGACGTGAGCGTGAACAAGGCCACGCACAGGCTCTTTCCAGTGGCCAACACACCGCAGGCCATTCTGGATTTGGGGCTGGAAGGTCTGGAAGGCTACATCAAGACCATCGGCCTGTACCACACCAAAGCCAAAAACCTGCTGGCAACCTGCAAGATACTGGTTGAACAGCACGGCGGCCAGGTGCCGCGTACCCGCGAAGCGCTCGAAGCCCTGCCCGGCGTGGGCCGCAAAACCGCCAACGTGGTGCTCAACTCCGCGTTTGGCGAGGCCACCATAGCGGTCGATACGCACATATTCCGCGTCAGCAACCGCACCGGGCTGGCACCCGGCAAAACCCCGCTGGAAGTCGAACTGAAGCTTCTCAAACGCATCCCCGCTGAGTACCTGGTGGACGCGCACCACTGGCTGATACTGCACGGGCGCTATGTGTGCACGGCACGCAAGCCCTTGTGCTGGCGCTGCGGCGTGTCGCAGTTCTGCGACTTCACGCCAAAAACACCAGTCCCCTGAGAGTAGAACACTTCAATTTTGATAGCGTATCCCGCCCTGTTCATAAGGGCGGTAGGCAAAAAACCTTATCAATCCGCGTCAACGCCGACCTTCATGGCCGGGCGAACGGGCGCTCAGAACAGCAGATTCGGCAGGAACAGCGTGATCGCCGGTACGTAGGTGATGATCACCAGGAACGGCATCAGCACAATCGTCCAGGGCAACGCCGCACGCGCCATCGCTCACCCGTTTCAGCCTTGTCGTCTGCAAACCAGCGGCAAGGCGGAGCGCCTCATCTCGCACTTGCCTGCGAGAGTGATTCCGATGGACGGTACCAGCTGCCGGGATGTCTATTTGAGCAACAGGTGTGGCAGCCAAAGTGTCAGCGGAGGATAGTAAGTCACCAACACCAGGAAGCCGAGCATCGCCAGCAACCAGGGCCAGACTGCAACCGTAAGTTCTGTAATGCCCATCTTGGCGATACCGCTGGCCACGTACAGGTTCAATCCTACCGGTGGGTGGCACATGCCAACCTCCATGTTCACCACCATCATGATGCCGAAATGCACCGGGTCAATGCCCAGCCGCATTGCAACGGGAAACAGAATCGGGGCAAAGATGAGCACGATGGACGAAGGCTCCATAAAGTTGCCTGCAACCAGCAAAATAACATTGCATGCAAGCAGGAAGGTAATCATTCCAAGCCCCTGCCCGATCATCCAGTTGCCTAGCGCCTGCGGGATATTTTCGTTGGCAAGAATAAACGAGAACATCACCGCATTGGTAATGATGTAAAGCAGCATTGCGCTCATGTTGGCCGAGTTGAGCAGTACGCGCGGCACGTCCTTGAGCGTCAAGTCCTTGTAAACAAAAACGGCCACAAAAAATGCATACACGGCACTCATCGCAGCGGCTTCTGTAGGCGTGAAGATGCCCGTGTAGATACCGCCCATCACGACCACGATCAGCAGCAGGCCCCAGACGGATTCCCTAAAGGCTGTCTCTTATAC
>DFWY01000102.1:70625-100033 GCA_002381615.1 Polaromonas sp. UBA4122
CCCCAGACGGATTCCCTAAAGGCGTGCCAGCGCTGGCTCCAGCTCTTGCGCGGCAAGCGCGGGTAGTTGTTTTTCCAGGCCCGGTACCACGTCACGACACCCAGTAGCAGGGCCAGTGCAATGCCGGGCACCACGCCAGCCATGAACAGCGCGCCAATCGAGGTATTGGTTGCAACCGCATACATCACCATGACAATTGACGGCGGGATCAGGATGCCAAGTGCACCGGACGTGGTGATGACGCCAGCGCCGAAGCGCTTCGGAAAACCCGCCTTGACCATCGCCGGCATCAGGATTGACCCAATTGCCACCACCGTGGCCGGGCTGGAGCCCGATACTGCCGCGAACAATGCGCAAGCCAGCACGCCGGCCAGCCCCAGGCCGCCATACCAGTGGCCAACCAGCGAAGAGGCAAAGTTGATCATTCTCTTCGCAACCCCCCCATGGGTCAAGAAGTTGCCCGCCAAGATGAAGAACGGGATCGCCATGATCTCGAAATTTTCGATGCCGGTGAACAGCTTCAGTGCGACTGACTCGAGCGGAACGCTCGTCATCGTGAACAAAAAGGTCATTACCGTCAGACCTAGTGCGATCGACACCGGCATGCCGGTAAGCATCAGCGTCAGCAGGATCGCGAAAATAATGAGTCCGTTCATCGCCTGTCTCCCGCATTGTCATCGGTGCCTGGTGCCCTGTGTTTCAAGTCGCGTGGATGGCTATCATTATCCAGTTGGTACCAGTTCAGGTCTGGCGGCAGGTCTTCTGTTTCGATACCATCGACATGGTTGTGATCGTGGTGTGGTAATTCCCCGGTCTTCCAGAAGCTCACGGCCACCTGCATGAATCGAAAGCACATCAGGTAGGAGCCCAGCGGCACTGCCAGGTACTCGATCCAGCTTGGCATTTCGAGGTCGGGAGTGGTCTGATCGCTGCCAGACAGACGCCAGACCAGACTCGCACCGAGGGTGCCGACAATGGCGGTGAAAAACGCGCCTGCAAACAGCCCGAACAGAATGATTTTTCGGCGCTTGGACTCACCGAGCCGATTGACCAGCACGTCGACACCAACGTGGATACCGGTACGCACGCCGTAGGCCGCACCGAACTTGGCCATCCACACGAACATGATGATGCAAAGCTCCTGAGCCCAGCTCAAATGAATGCGGAGCAGCCAGTCCTGAACCCCGGGAATCGGCATCCCCGCAAGATAGCGGTGCACGACAGCGACAAAAACCAGCAAGGTCGCTGCACCCATGAGAGTGGCAATCAGCCACTCTTCCAAGTGATCGAGCAGTCGCATCAGACGACCTCTTGCATTCTGTTGTTGTGTGACACCGTTGGTCTCGCTGTCTTATTTGCTGCCGACAGCCTGGTTGATCTCCTCGATCAGTCCAGCGCCAACACGTGAGGCCATCTCTTTTTGCACCGGCTTGAACTTGGCAATCCAGGCCTTCTTGTCATTAGCGGTCAGGGTGTAGAGGTTGATCTTGCCGCTGGCTTTCATTCCGGCAACTGCGTCGTCGTTGTCTTTTTGCGAAATCTGGTTGTTGCGCTCGGTCGCTTCTTTCATGGCGGTTTCAAGTGCGGTGCGGATGTCTGGAGGCAAACCGTTCCAGAATTTGCTGTTGACGATCACGGCATAACCGATATAGCCATGGTCGGTAAGCGCGCCATAGGCCTGAACCTCGTGGGTCTTTTGCGTAAAGACGTTGGAAGGTGTGTTCTCGGTGCCATCGACGACGCCTGTCTGTAGCGCCTGATAGACCTCGGAGAAGGCCATGACCTGCGGAATTGCACCCAGGGCGCGCATCTGCGCTTCGAGTACTTTCGACGACTGGATGCGCAGCTTCATCCCTTTCATGTCGCCCGGCAGTTTGACCGGCTTGTTGGCTGTCATGATCTTGAAGCCGTTGTCCCAGTATGCCAGGCCCTTGAAGCCCTTTGGCTCGAGTTTGGCCATCAACTTGGCGCCGATAGGGCCGTCAGTAACCTTGCGTAATGCCGCCTTGTCGGGAAAGATATAAGGCAGATCGAACACTTCGAATTCCTTGACACCCAGAGGCCCGAACTTCGCCAGCGACGGGGCAAGCATCTGGACCGAGCCGATTTGCAGTGCCTCGAGTTCTTCCTTGTCCTTGTAAAGCTGACTATTAGGGTACACCTCGACCTTGACCCGGCCATTGGTCAATTCAGCTGCGCGCTTGGCAAAAAAATCTGCAGACGCTCCCTTGGGGGTATTGGGCGCGACGACGTGGCTGAACTTGATCACGATCGGCGACTGGGCCGATGCGATAAATGGCAGCGCCAGCGAGCCTGCGACGACGCCGGCCGTGGTAAGAACGTGACGGCGTGTATAACTGACATTTTCCATCTTGTATCTCCTTGATTTTAAAAATTGGCCGGAATCCGTTTTTGGTTAACCACAAAATATAACCTAAGCGCCTGGCGACCAGCCTACGTAGAAACCGATGCCTGGAGCAGGGTTGGGATTGCAATCTCATCTCGCCTTTTAACGGTCTGGCGGTCTGAAAATCTTCACCTGCATCGATAGCGCAATCATGAAGCATCCGGTCTCAGGACTGCAATCGGACAAACCCTGAGCAAGTCCCGCCTCAAGCTGCGTGGCTTTGCGCCAGCGTGCGTTGTGCCAGACGCAGCACCGGTGCGTCCACCATGCGGCCATCGAGGCTGAACACGCCGCCACCGGCGGCTTCGAAGGCGGCCAGCACGCGGCGCGCCCAATCCAGTTCGGCAGGGCTGGGGGTGAACGCGGCATTCACGAGCGGCACCTGCGACGGATGGATGCAGAGCTTGCCGCCGAAGCCGCCGCGCCGACTGTGCAGGGCGTCGCGCTGCAGTTGTGCTGCATCCTGCGTGCCCGCCGTAACACCGTCCACAGGAGCAGCCAGACAGGCACGGCGCGAGGACAGCACCAGGGCCACGCGCACCGCCGTCAGTTCGGGCTCGTCGGGCCCGCAGGCCATGCCCGCATCGGCCTGAAAGTCCAGGTTGCCAAAGGCCAGCCGCAGCACCTGCGGGCTGCGCGCCATGGCATCCACGGCATCCAGTCCGGCCACGGATTCGATCATGGGCAGCAGCGCGCACGCAGGCCCCATGGCGGCCGCCACACGCGCAAGGTCGGCGGCGGATTCGGCCTTGGGCAGCATCACGCCGACCACGCCGAGCGTGCCCAGCAACACCAGGTCATCAGCAAGCCATTCCGTGCCGCTGGCGTTCAGGCGTACCAGCACGCGGCCGCGCTGGGTCGCCGACAGATCGTGCCAGGCCTGCGCCAGCATCTGCCGTGCAGCCGTCTTGTCGACCGGGGCCACCGCATCTTCCAGATCAATGATCACCGCGTCAGCGCCCGAGGCCAGCGCCTTGGCGTAGCGCTCGGGTCGGGTCGCTGGAACGAACAGGAAGGAACGGGCCCGCGCCAGCGAGGGGTTCAACAAGGGCTCACTCATGCCGCACCCGCCAGCAAGGCTCCCACGCGCGGCCACTGCGCCACTTGCCACAGCGCCTCCACTGCGGCCTGCATCTCGCTGGGAGTCGCCCCGCCGCTGAAGGCCGCCAGCCGCAGCGCCTTGGCGGTGATCTCATCGCGGCTAAGCGTGTTGCCGGGGTCGCCCTTGGGCTCATCCACGCGGCCCTGCAACACCCTGCCGTCGGTGGTGTACACCGTGACCTTGCCGATCCAGCGCTGTGGGTAGGCGCCATCGACCTCTGCGTCCAGTTCCATCGTCACGCGGTCGCGCAGGCTTTGCGTGGCCTCGTCCAGGAAATGCTGGTCAAACTCGACCAGGCCTGCGTGTCCAAAGCGCGCCACCAGCGCCAGCACCGTGCCCATGGAAAACTTGCTTTGATGCACGGTAGCGGGCCGCACCACAGGCCCCAGCACGTCGATGGCGCCCTGGTGCACATGGGTCACCACGCGCGCCAGATCGTCAGGCTTGAGGCCATGCGCCTGCATCACCTGCAGCAGCGCGTCGGCCGCAGGATGCGTGTGGCGGCAACTGGCGTGGTACTTGAACGAGGTCTCCGCCGTGGCCCAGCGCGTGCCGAGGCGATCGATCAGTTTCGCCGGGTCGGCGTCGCTCGACATGCCAGCGGCCATGCCCTGCGGTCCTTCGAAAATCTGCGCGGCGCCAGTGAAGCCGTCCTTGGCGAGGTAGGCCGCCATCAAGCCCGCCGCCGAAGCATGCGCGGGGTGCAGCTGCTTACTGTCGGCGCCGGTGCGCAGGAATTCCCACAACCCCGCCGACTGCGTGCCGGCTGAGCCAAAGGCGTGCCGCATCAGCTGTGCGTTGAGCCCGAGCAGGTTGCCGACGGCCGCCGCAGCGGCGAGCGTGCCGGCCGTGCCCGTGGTGTGGAACACCTTGTAGTGGGAGCGCCCAAGGAACTCGCCGACGCGGATGCCCACTTCATAGCCTGCAACGCTGGCGACAATGAGCTGCTGACCGCTGGCACCCAGCGCCTGCGCTGTAGCCACCGCCGCCGGGAACACCACAGTGGCCGGGTGAAACACCGAGCCGTTATGCACATCGTCCTGCTCGGCCACATGGGATGCGGCAGCGTTAGCCATGGTCGCCAGATAGGGACTGGTGCGGGCGCGGTTGACGATCACTTCGGCAGCGCCCGCAGGCTCCGTATCGCAGCCCAGAACGGGCTGAGGCCCCATCGCCTGCGCAAAGCGCGTGATGCTTTCCACCGGACGCGAGCCGTGGCCGGCCACGGCCGAGGCAAACCAATCGACCAGCAAGTCCTCGGTCCGGCGGACCACGGGCTCGGGAATGGCGTCAAAACGCAGACCGGCCGCGAAGGCGGCGAGTTGGGCAGTGGGAGAGTTCATGCAAGACATCCTTATGAATCAAATTAGCGTCTAGTCCTTTAGTGACGGTCACAGATAGCTATGTTTTTAATAGCACTCCGCCTGTTTTCCCAGCCGCCCGTCAGATGGCCCTGGCAGCGCGCAGTTGTGCAATGGCTTCATCGCCCAGCCCCAGTTCGCGCAGGATGGCCTCGGTGTGCTGGCCCACGGCAGGCACCGGGTCCATGCGGTAGTCAAACGCGTTGTTGCGTCCCGGCGGCAGCAGCGCCGGAATGTCGCCGGCCGGCGAACCCACGGCCGTCCATCGCCCACGCGCCTTGAGTTGCGGGTGTGCCCACAGGCCGGCCATGTCGTTCATGCGGGCGTTGGCAATCTGCGCCTCGTCAAGCCGCGCCACCACCTGTTCCGTAGTCAGCTTTCCGAAAACGTCGAGGATGAGGGTTGTCAGTGCGTCACGGTGCTGGTTGCGGCGAGCGTTGCTGTCAAAGCGCGGATCGCCGGCCAGCGCGGCGTTCTTGAGCACCCCCTCGCAAAACGCCTTCCATTCGCGCTCGTTCTGCAGGCCCAGCATGACGGTGCCGCCATCGCCGGCTTCAAACGGGCCGTAGGGGTAAATGCTGGCGTGCGAGGCGGCGGTGCGCGGTGGCGGCGGCGCGCCGTCGAACGCGTAGTACAGCGGGTAGCCCATCCACTCGCCCAGCGATTCGAGCATGGACACGTCGATGTGCGAGCCCTGCCCGGTCTTGCCGCGCAGCAGCAAAGCCGACAGGATGCCGGTATAGGCGTACATGCCGGCCGCAATGTCGGCCACCGAATTGCCCGCCTTGCTGGGCGACTCGGGCGTGCCGGTGACCGAAAGGAAGCCGGCCTCGCTCTGGATCAGCAGGTCATAGGCCTTCTTGTCGCGGTATGGGCCGTCCTCGCCATAGCCCGAGATGTCGCAGACGATCAGGCTGGGGTGTTCCTTGCTGAGCGCCTCGAACGACAGGCCCATGCGTGCCGCCGCGCCGGGCGCCAGGTTTTGCACCAGCACGTCGGCTTTGCCCAGCACTTGCTTCAATGCCGCCATTGCGTCCGGCTGCTTGAGGTCCAGCGTCAGGCTTTCCTTGGAGCGATTGGTCCAGACGAAGTGCGAGGCCAAGCCCTTGACGCGGGTGTCGTAGGCGCGCGCAAAGTCGCCGCTGCCGGGGCGCTCGACCTTGATCACGCGCGCGCCCAGGTCAGCGAGCTGGCGCGTGCAGAACGGCGCGGCAATCGCGTGTTCGAGTGAGACGACGGTGATGCCGTCAAGCGGCCGGATTGAGGGTGGGGACATGGGCATATCCTAATCAGTTGAGGACAGAGCTTGCCGCTTCGCGGCTGCGGTCTTTCCCGCAAGGCTTCAGAAGAGTTGAGGACAGAGCTTGTCGCTTTGCGACTGCGGTCTGTCCCGCAAATATCTAAAAGGACCTTGGCAGCCCGAGGATGTGCTCGGCCACGTAGGAATAGATCAGGTTGGTGGATATCGGGGCCACCTGGTACAGGCGCGTTTCACGGAACTTGCGCTCCACGTCGTATTCGCAGGCAAAGCCGAAGCCGCCGTGGTACTGGATGCACACGTTGGCCGCTTCCCAGCTGGCCTTGGCCGCGAGGTACTTGGCCATGTTGGCCTGGGCGCCGCAGGGCTGGTGCGCATCAAACAGGCGGCAGGCCTCAAAGCGCATGAGGTTGGCCGCCTCGATCTCGATGTAGGCGTCGGCAATCGGGAACTGCACGCCCTGGTTCTGCCCGATCGGGCGGCCGAAGACCACGCGGTCCTTGACGTACTTCGTCACGCGGTCGATGAACCAGTAGCCGTCGCCGATGCACTCGGCAGCGATCAGCGTGCGCTCGGCATTCAGGCCGTCGAGGATGTACCTGAAGCCCTGCCCTTCCTCGCCGATCAGGTTCTCCGCGGGGATTTCGAGGTTCTCGAAAAACAGTTCGTTGGTCTCGTGATTGACCATGTTGGGAATGGGCCGCACCGTCATGCCGGATTTTTCAGCCTGGCGCAGATCGACCATAAAGATCGACATGCCCTCGGACTTTTTCTTGACCTCTGCCAGCGGCGTGGTGCGCGCCAGCAGAATCATCCAGTCGGAGTGCTGCACGCGCGAGATCCAGACCTTTTGCCCATTGATCACGTAGCGGTCACCCTTTTTCACGGCCGTGGTCTTGATCTTGGTGGTGTCGGTGCCGGTGCTGGGCTCGGTCACGCCCATGGACTGCAGGCGCCATTCGCCGCTGGCTATTCTTGGCAGATACAGCTCTTTTTGTGCCTTGGAGCCATGGCGCAGCAGCGTGCCCATGTTGTACATCTGGCCGTGACAGGCGCCCGAATTGCCGCCGCTGCGGTTGATCTCTTCCATGATGACCGAGGCCTCGGCCAGGCCCAGACCCGAGCCGCCATATTCGGCCGGAATCAGTGCGGCCAGCCAGCCGGCCTTGGTGAGCGCATCAACAAAGGCCTCGGGGTAGCCGCGCTCCCCGTCGATCTTGCGGTGGTATTCGTCTGGGAATTCGGCGCACAGCGCGCGCACGGCGTCGCGGATGTCCTGGTACTTGTCGGTCGTGGTTTTGAGCATGAACAGGTCTTTGATGAATCGGTAAAAAGCGGGATCAAGCCAAATCGGCGGTGGCTTGCATGGTGAGCCAGCCTTCGTGGTCTTCAGCCCAGAGGCGCACGGTTTTGCCGTCCTCTGAGGGCTGGCCGTTCAGCCGGAACGGGTGCAGGTCAAACGTCGGCCGCAGCGCCTTGAAATTAAAGCGCTTGATGAAGGCACCCGGTGCATGGCGCCGCACCAGATCGACCAGCAGCGTGGCGATCAGCGGGCCATGCACCATCAGGCCAGGGTAGCCTTCGACCTCCGTCACGTAGCGGCGGTCATAGTGGATACGGTGGCCGTTGAAGGTGAGCGCCGAGTAGCGGAACAGCAGCACGTCGTCCGGGACGATCTCGCGTTGCCAGGCGGCGCCCTCTTCAGCGGCGATCGGCGGCGGTACCGGATCGCCCGGCTGGGCTGCGGCACGGTAAACGATATCGTGTTCTTCGGTCAGCGCCAAACCCTTGGCGTTATGGACTTCATGCTTTACCAGCACGAACAGCAAATCACCGGTGCGGCCGGCCTTGTGCGTGACCGACCCGATGCGCGACACACGTCGCACGGCATCGCCCACCAAGACCGGGTTGTCCTGGAACCATTGCAGCCGCCCGCCGGCCCACATGCGGCGCGGCAAGGGCACCGGCGGCAGGAAGCCGCCGCGTTTGGCGTGGCCATCCGGGCCGATCTCGCTCTGGCGGTGCTGCGGCAAAAAATACAGCCAGTGCCACAGCGCCGGCAGCGCCGTTCCGGGCACGGGCGCGGGGTCGTCGCGGTCCAGCGTGGCCGACAGGGCGCGCACTGGCGCGGCGGTGATGTCGTCGGTCAGGGTTTCAGATTTTCCGACCCAGCTCTGCAGATGGGCCAGGGTACTGGGGGCCAGGGTACGGACGTCGGTGTTAGTGCTCATAGGCTGACATGATCGCGGGTTTTTGGACCGTCCGCAATCTGTGATTTCAAAACCAAGGCTTAGTAAAAACCGAACACTGCTCTGCCTTTGCGCTAGCATCCATCCATGCAATTCGACCTGACCGACCTGCGCCTGTTCGTGCTGACCGCCGAGGAGGGCAAGCTCACGCGCGCGGCGGCGCGGCAGCACCTGTCGCTGGCGGCCGCCAGCGCGCGCATCAAGGCGCTGGAAGCGCAGACCGGCCTGCCCCTGCTCTACCGCGAAGCGCGCGGCGTGCGCCTGACGCCGCCCGGCGAAGCCTTTTTGCACCACGCGCGCGGCGTGTTGCGGCAAACCGAGCAGTTACGGACAGATTTGCAGGAGTACAGCGGCGGCCTGCGCGGCCACGTTCGGGTCTTCGCCAACACCACGGCCGTGACGGATTTCCTGCCAGAAATCCTGCCGGGCTTTCTGTCAAACAACCCGCGCGTCAATGTGGACCTTCAGGAAAAACCGAATCCTGAGATTGCGCGCGGCGTACTCGACGGGCGCGCCGACATCGGCATCGTGGCCGGTCAGGTCGACACGCTGAGCCTGCTGGCCATCCACTTCAGCACCGACCGGCTGGTGCTCGTCACCTCGCGCCGCCACCGCTTCGCCAGACGCCGACGCATCGCCTTTGCCGAAACGCTGGACGAGGATGCCGTGGGCATGCAACAGGGCAGCACCTTGCAGACCTTTCTGGCGCAGGTGACCGACAAGCTGGGCAAGCCGCTCAAGCTACGCATCCAGCTCAGCAGCTTCGACGCCATGTGCCGCATGATCGGTGCTGGCGTGGGTGTCGGCATCGTGCCCGAGAGCGCGGCGCGCCGCAACCAGGGCAGCATGAATCTTGCGTTGATCGCATTGACCGACAGCTGGAGCGTGCGCGAGCGTTACATCCTGGTGCGGGAACACGAGACCCTTCCCGCCTACGCGCAGTCTCTCGTTGATGCGATCTGTGCACATTACCAGGGAGGCAACACGTCATGAACACGCGTTGCGGCATCGACCGCCCCTCGGTGACACCCCGCTAAACATACCCCACCACCAGCGGCGCATGCCGCAGGTGAAGCGACAGGCCCAGCGCCGCCATGTGGTTGCCATTGCGGGAGAGGATGGTTTCGGCCAACGGTAAAAACTGCTGCTCTTCAAAATTCGCATGCGCCAGGAAGGCCTGCACCAGCTCTTCCACTGCCACCAAATCCAGTTCGCCCGGCTTGGCCTTGGCGGCGGCCTTGACCACGGGTTCCAGCTTTTTCCAGAGGGATTCGATCGCGCGGTGCTCCGTGGTGAGGCGCTGCACCATGGCCTGGACGCGATTGGCTTCCTCTCCCTGGGCGGCACTGCGCAGCACGGCCGGAAACAGCTCGTTTTCCTCGTCCGCAAAATGCCCGTACACCGCGTACTTGAACAGCGCCAGCGTTTGGGTCGCGATGTTGCGCGCCTGCGCTGCCGCAGCCTGCAGCGCAGGCAGTTCCGCAAAGGCCTGCAGCTGCGACATGATGCCCAGATGGCATTGCGAGAAGCCGGCCAGCGGCACCTCAAGGCTCACCGGGCCTTCAGCAACGTGATTGACGGCGTGATTGATGGTCATGTAGGTCTACCTGGGTTAACTGCTGCGCCTTTCAGGCCACTGAGCATGGGCCCTAACACCGCTTGTGTAATATAGTGGGCCTCACATGTAGCGGATTTGACGCACATCAACAAAGGCGGCGCGCGGTGGCCGCAAGATAAAACTTGATCAACCAGCCCTGAATCCTGAAGCGAGATAACCATGTTCAAACACATCCTGATGGCCACCGATGGCTCCGCCGCGTCCGGGAATGCGGCGCAACTGGCGGTAGATCTGGCGCGTGCTCACGGCGCAAAACTTACCGCGCTGTACGTGGTGGACCCCTATCCCTACCTGGCCATCGGCGAGACCAACCCCATGGGCTTCCAGGCCTATATGTCGGCGGCCCAGGAGCACGCCGCGCAGGCTCATGCCAAGGTGGCCGCGCTGTGCGGTCAGGGCGGCGCACCGGTGGACCTGCAAACGCGCATGGTCGAAGACATGACCGCGTCGGCCGGCATCGTACAGACCGCCAAAGACGAAGGCGCGGACCTCATCGTCGTGGGCTCGCACGGCCGCACCGGCATAGCCCGGCTCATGCTGGGCAGCGTGGCCGCCAAGGTGGTGGCGGAATCGCCCCTTCCCGTGCTGGTGGCACGCTGAAAAACGGGTAGATGAATGACCTGACAGTGTCCACGCCGCGCAAGCTGTGGGTGCGCCTGCTGCTGATGGTGCTGCTGGCGGCCGCCTTCCAGCTGGCCGCCTCGGTGCTGTTCTTCGTGGCTGTGCTGCAGTTGCTGCTGGCCGTGGTCACCGATGCGCCCAACGCCCGCCTGCGGCTCTTCGGCCGCAGCCTGGGCCGCTATATGGCCCAGATTGCCAACTTTGAATGCTTCGGCACCGAGGCGCTGCCCTTCCCGTTCAGCGAGTGGCCCGCCACTGAAAGTCTCTCCGGATTTTAATAGCAAAATCGTGCTCCAGCCCAATAAATACGGGAACGAGCAGCTATCATTTTTATAGTTGGCCAAACACGATCACACCATTGCCAGTCGCGCCATCGGCCGGGGTTTGAACAAAGCACCGCCACTGCTGTGCGCGAATTAGCGCAGTCGCACGACCTGGTCTGACTCGCCCTCTTTGACTTCCACCATGGAATCGAACGCCTTGACCATGGCCAGGAAATTGGCGTGGCCGTGTTCCTTGGGGTCAAAGGTCGAGTCCAGGCGCTTGATCATGTGCCAGATCGACGCCTGATTCACCCATGCATCGCCATGGGTTTCCGCCAGCAGGCGGACCGCTCGCTTGAAGATTTCCGCCGCTGGATCGGCCTGCAGCTGCTGCGCTGCATCGGTGGGCCTGGGCGTGGACTCCACCGGGCTTTCAACCAGATTCTCGTAGTAGCGGAACTCGTGGCAGCTTTTGGCCCAGTGACGGTTGGTGGACTTGCGCGCGCCGACGCCGATCAAGGTGCGGCCTGCCGCCTTGACCTTTTGCGACACGGGCATGAAATCGCTGTCACCACCCACGATGATGACGGTTCCGATGTGGCTAAAGCGGCCAAGGTCTTCCATGGCGTCCAGGCATAGCTTGATGTCGGCACCGTTCTTGGCTGACCCGCCGGGTGGAAACAGCTGTATGAGCTCCACGGCGCTTTGCAGCAGGGCATCCCGATAGCGGCTGAAATACTGCCAGTTGCAGTAGGCCCGATTGATCGCAATCGGACCGAACGAGGCGGCAAGCTCAACCACAGCCTGAACATCAATCAGCGGCTCCTGCACCTTGAAGCGATTGTCCTGCTTGCTGTAAGCGCCCTCTTGCCGGGCCTCAGCCAGGCTGGCGTGCAGGTTCTCAAAATCCCAGTACAGGGCGACTGATGTTTCTTCTTGGCTGACGCGCTGACGCATGGGGCCTCCTTGGGTGAAGGGATGATCCTAACTCCTGCCGCGCTGGCACGGCTTGCACGAAAGAACCTGCTGGCAAGAGGGGTTTGACGCAATTTTGGCCGTCGGCGTATGCTGCACTTTTTTCCAAGGAACGTCCCATGCCAACACGCCTGACCGCCCAGGACTTTGACCAGGAAGTACTGATCCTCTTCGACGCTTATGTGCACGGCAACCTGGACCGGCGCGGATTTCTTGCGCAAGCGCAAAAATTCGCCAAGGCCGGCATGACGGCGGCCGGCCTGCTGGCCGCGCTGAGCCCCGACTTCGCGGCCGGCCAGCAGGTGGCCCAGGACGACGCACGGCTGAGAATAGAACGGCTCAGCTACCCCTCGCCCGCCGGCACCGGCAGCGTCAAGGGCTACCTGGTCCGCCCGGCCAGTGCGGGCACGAACAAGCTGCCGGCCGTGCTGGTCATTCACGAAAACCGCGGCCTGAACCCGCACATTGAGGACATCGCCCGCCGCCTCGCGCTGGACGGCTTCATGGCCTTCGCGCCCGATGCGCTGACATCGGCGGGCGGCTATCCCGGCGACGAGGAAAAGGCCGTCGCCGCCTTCGCCAGCCTGGACCAGACCAAGGCGCGCGAGGACTTCGTCGCCGCCGCCCACTGGCTGAAGGCACGCAACGACGCGAGCGGCAAGCTGGGCGTGGTGGGCTTTTGCTATGGCGGCGGCATCGTCCACCTGCTGACCACGCGCCTGCCCGACCTGAACGCCGCTGTATCCTTTTACGGCAACACGCCGGCGCCCGCGGAAGCGGCCAAGGTCAAGACCCCCCTGCTGGTGCATCAGGCCGACGTGGACGAGCGCAACAACGCCTCCTGGCCGGCCTATGAAGCCGCGTTAAAGGCTGTCGGCGTGAAGCTCGCGGTGTACCGCTACCCCGGCACCCAGCACGGCTTCAATAACGATACCACCCCGCGCTACGACGCGGCTGCTGCCAAGCTGGCCTGGGAGCGCACGATGGCTTTCCTCAAGGCCAACTTGCAGGCCAGCCCGGCCACCTCCGCATCAGCCAACACATCACCCGGCGTGCGGCTGCGCGGCACCCTGCAGTCGGTGACGCAAGGCAGCGTCACGCTGAAAACGCGCAGCGGCGAAGTGATCGAGCTCGCGCTGCCGGCCAGCCTGGCAGTGATGGAGGTTTACCCGATCGAGCTGGCCGACATCAAGGCCGGCAGCTTTGTGGGTGTAGGAGGCATGCCCCAAGCCGACGGCTCGCAGCGCGCGATTGCAGTGACGGTGTTTCCCGAGTCGGCGCGCGGCACCGGCGAAGGCTACCGCCCCTTCGACCTGATGCCGCAAAGCACCATGACCAACGCCACCGTGGCCGATTTGGCAGCGACGCCCGACGGCCGCACACTGCAGCTCAAGTACAAGGGTGGCCAAAAGACCATCGTCGTGCCGCCCGGCACGCCCATCGTGACCTTCAAGCCAGCCGACCGCAGCCTGCTGGTGCCAGGCGCCAGCGTTTCGCTGACAGCCCAGACGCTTGACGACAGACCCACGGTGCAACGCATCAACGCAGGGCGCAACGGCTTCGCGTTGCCGTACTAGCGCCCGGCCTGCAGGCCGATCTCAACCGGGTTTTGGCCTGATTTCAAGAACAAAATCTTGCTCTAGCCCAATGATTACGGGCGCAAGCAGCTATCGTTTAAATAGCAAAAGCGACTACGCCCTTGCCTGCGCCTGCGCCGTCTTGCGGTCAGCCACCACCTGCTGCGCCGAAGGCCGCTCGCCAATCAGCTTGATATAGGGCTTGCAGTCCACGCCCGCCGCCGCCAGCAGGTCTTCGCCATATACCGCCCTGGTGGCCATGCCCACCAGCGGCAGGCTGGCAAAAGCGGCGCAGTCGGCCTGGGTGAAGGTGTCGCCCGCCACATAGGGCGCAAACGCGGCCAGCCGCTTGAAGGCAGCGATGTTCTTTTCGAGCTGCTTGCGGACGCTAGCCTGGGTCGATTCGCTCACCGTGCCGCCAAAAAAGGCCTGCGGGTACAAATCGCGCGCCACCAGCTCCAGGTGCAGATCAATAAAGATAGTCAGCTCGCGCACCTTGGCCGCGGCAAACGCGTCGGCGGGCAGCAGCGGCGGCTGCGGGTAGGCCGCCTCGATGTATTCCATGATGGCCTGGCTCTCGCACAGCGCGCCCTGCCGCGTGCGGATGTAGGGAATCTTGGCCAGCGGCGAAGCAGCCAGCACCGCATCGCTCGTGCTGCGGATGGGTACCAACTCTTCAGTGAAGCGCACGCCTTTTTCAAGCAGCGCCAGCTTGACCTTGTTGTAGTAGTTGGAAATCGGGGAGCCGCAGAGGGTAAGCACGGAAGGAGTCTCCTGAAGTTGGACTGCCAGTTTATGCGGGGCAAGCCCGGCGCCGTGCTCCGGGGGCGACAACGCTGCCTGGGCGGGTGAAACGCACGCCAGAGGAAGGAGACCGCGTTGGTGGCCTTGGCCAGCAGTTCGGACGGGCGCTTAGCCAGCCCACGCGCTGGCCGCTGCGGCTTGAAGAGTCTTGAGCGAACTCAAGTGCTGAAATTGCTATACTTTTAATAGCATCTTGCAACCGTATTCATTGGACATACGAGCACTTTTACTTATAAAAATGACCAAAGAGGCCTGCAGCTGCCTTGGCTTGCGCATAAAGGCAAAAGACCAGCGCGGCCAGAAGCCACAACGCTGGTGTCTTCATAATCACCCTAACCACCCGCCCTCACCATTAGGAGTCATGACTTGCGAAAACTGCCCCTACTCGCTGCCCTGCTTTGCAGCCTTGCCTCCGCGCAGGCGGCCGGGCCTCTACCCAATACATCCACGACACCCGTCGCACCAGCCGTACCAGCGCAGCACCCCATCGTGGGAAGCTGGACATGGACGCTGCCGGGCAAGTCCTGTGCAGAAACCTATAAATACCGCGCCAACGGGACGCGGACGGGCAGCAGCGGGGAGGAGTCCACGCTGAGCAACTACGAAATAACGCCCATACCCAGCCTGCTGGGTTTTTACCGGCTGGTCGAAACAGTCACGAACGGCAACGGCAAGCCAGATTGCTCGGGCGACCTGCATGAGGCATCGGACCAGCGGGTGACCCGGTTCATTCAGTTCAGCCCGAAGCAGGACCAGCTCATCGTCTGCAAAGCGGAGTCGCTGCAGGCTTGCTTTGGGCCATTGAAGCGGGCGCCGGGGTAGCCCTCGACAAGCTCACGGCGCCTCTATCAGCGACTGCAGCACGCCGGGCTCAAAATGCTGGTCGATGTAGTCGGCCAGCCCTTCGAACACTGAATCGAGTGTGGGCGTGGCGGCGCCAAACAGGGCTTGCAGCATGCGCGGGTCTTCAAACAGGCCATGCACATACAGGCCCAGCACATTGCCAGCAGTGTTTTGCCAGGCCAGGCCTTCGGGCATCACCGGATAGGCCACGTCGCCCGCCGCCGCCATGGCGGAATGCGGCGCTGTCTGGCCGTGGTGGATTTCGTAACCCTGCACCTCCACGCCCGACAAGCCGGCCCACAACCCGCGCACCGCTGCAAATGCGGCCTGCCGGTGCTGCACCGTTTTGGCTGGGTCAAACACCGTGACCACGGGCAGCAGCCCCAGGCCGGGTCCGTTGCCGTCAATGCCATGCGGGTCAATCAGGGCTTCGCCCAGCATTTGCAGGCCGCCGCAAATACCCAGCACCGCACCGCCTTGGCCGGCGTGGGCGGCAATCGCCTGGTCCAGCCCCTGCGCGCGCAGCCAGGCCAGGTCGCCGCTGGTGTGCTTGGAGCCCGGCAGGATGATCCAGTCGGCACCGGCCAACTCGACCGGGCTGCGCACCCACTTCAGGCGCACGCCGGTCACGTTTTTAAGGGGCTGGAATTCGTCGAGGTTGCTGATGCGCGGGTAGGCGATGATTGAAATGTTGATGGGTGCGCGGGCGGGGGAGCCCTCACCCCTGCCCTCTCCCGGAGTGAGAGGGAGTAAACCCGAAGAGTGAAACATGCCATCTTCTTCAGGCAGGCCGTGCTGCCACCACATGGGCAGCGTGGCCACGGTGGGCACACCGGTCAGGTCTTGCAGCATCTGCGGCCCAGGGGCCAACAGGCTGGCATCGCCACGGAACTTGTTGAGTACAAAGCCCTTGATCAGCTGGCGCTCGGCTTCGTCCAGCAGGGCCCAGGTGCCGTATAGGTGGGCAAAGGCGCCGCCGCGGTCAATGTCGGTGACCAGCAGACAGGCAGCGTTGGCGTGCTGCGCCACGCGCATGTTGACGATGTCGCACGATGTGAGGTTGATTTCTGCGGGCGAACCTGCGCCTTCAATCACCACCACATCATTGTCTTGCAGCAGTTCGTCAAGCGCCTGGGCCACCACGGGCCAGACCGACGCGCTGCGGCCACGCCATTCCATGCGCGAGAGTTCGGCGTTGACCTGCCCCATCAGAACGACCTGGCTTTGCGTGTCTTTTTCGGGCTTGAGGAGCAACGGGTTCATGCGCACATCGGGCACCGCGCGCGCAGCCAGCGCCTGAAAATACTGGGCGCTGCCGATTTCGCCTCCGCTGACCACGCGCGCGTTGTTACTCATGTTCTGCGCCTTGAAGGGCGCGACCTTGAACCCCTGGCGCGCGTAGTAACGACACAGCGCGGTGGTGAGCCAGCTCTTGCCGGCGCCGCTGCTGGTGCCTAAAACCATGACGGTTTTTGCGGTCATTCTGATTTCCTGATGAGGCGTCTTGCCCAGAATCTGGACGCTAAATTTTTGGCAAGGCGACCCACTGGCCTGCGAGCGGGTAGATGGCAATGCGGTGGTCAAACACCTGCTCCAGCGCACGCTGGGTGGCCGCGTCGCTACAAGCGCCCTGGTGAGTCACCCGACCCTGGTCCATGAGCACCAGCTCGTCGGCCTGCAGCGCGAATGAAATTTCGTGCAGCACGCTGACCACGGTTTTTCCGCTGGCTACCAGTCCGCGCACCATCAGCAGCCAGTCGGTCTGGTGCGGCGGGTCGAGATTGGCAAGGGGCTCGTCCATGAGCAGCACCTGCGCCTCGACGGCCAGCGCACGCGCCAGCAACACGCGCTGGCGCTCGCCGCCCGAGAGCTGACCCAGCGCGCGGCCGCGCCAGTCCCAGGCCTGCGTAGCGCGCAAGGCCCGCTCCACGGCAGCGTGGTCCGCGGCGCTGGGCGGTGCCAGCCAGGCCTGGTGCGGCAAACGGCCCAGCATGGCCACGTCGTATACGGTCAGGTCGTCTGCCGAGCTTTCGTTCTGACCCAGCCAGGACAGCTGCTGCGCGCGCTGGCGAGCGCGCAGGGCGGCCACCGGCTGCCCCAGCAAAGCGACTTCGCCGCTGTGTGGCAGCAGCCCCGCCAGCACCTTGAGCAAGGTGGACTTGCCAGCGCCGTTGGGGCCGACGACGCTGGTCCAGCGCGCCAGCGGCAGCGCCAGCGAAATATCATGCAATACCTCAACATTTCCGAGGCTGGCGCTTATGGAACGGGCGCAGACAGCTACTGAATTAGTAGCAACTGAATCAATAGCCAGCATTACAGCCCCGCCCCCTGCCCGCCTGCCACACGACCCGTCTGCCGGTGCATCAGCCAGAGCAGATAGCTGCCGCCCAGCACGGCGGTGAGCACCCCCACGGGCAGCTCTTGCGGCGCAATCAGCCCCCTTGCCAGAATGTCGGCCGCCAGCAGCAGCACGGCGCCCATCAGGCTGGCCAGCACAATCAGCCGGCCATGCGTGGTCTTGACGACCGAGCGCACCAGATGCGGCGCCGCCAGGCCGACAAAGGCAATCAGCCCGGTTTGCGCCACGGCCGCGCCGGTGGCCAGCGCCAGCACCGCCACCAGCGCGGCGCGCATCTGCGGCAGTCGCAGCCCCAGACTTTGCGCGGTGGCCTCGCCCAGCGCCAGGCCATCGAGGACATGGCTCAGCATCCAGGCCGCCAGCAGGCTGGCTGCAAAGGCCGAGGCCATCACGGCACAGGCCGTCCAGCCGACAAATCCGGTGCTGCCCAGCATGAAGGACTGCATGGCCTGCAGGATGTCCGGGCTCAAGAGCAAGGCGAGCGAAGTGATGGCGCCCAGCACCACGCCAACAATCACCCCCGCCAGCAGCAGGCGCAGCGTGTGCTGCACCCCCTTGGCCAGCAGCAGGGTCAGCAACACGGCGGCCGCAGCGCCGATAAAGGCGGCGCCCGTCAGCCCGATACGCGCGAGCCAGTGCGTGGCCAGGGGCGACACGCCAAACAGCACCATGGCCCCGGCCACGCCCAGCGAGGCACCCGAGGCACTGCCCAATAAATAAGGGTCGGCCAGCGGGTTGCGAAACAGGCCCTGGGCCACGGCTCCGGCCAGCCCCAGCAAGGCGCCCGCCAGCCAGGCGCCGACGGTGCGCGGCAGGCGAATCTCCCACACAATTTGCAGGGCCTGCGGGTCGCGCTGCATGTTCAGCACGCTTTCAAAACCGGTGCTGCCCACGCTCACGCCCAGCAGCAGCAATGCAGCGGTGGCGAGTAGTAAGCCACCGGCAAGCCACAAGGCTCTGCGGTTCTGGTGGTGAGGGCTGGAAGGACCGTTCATGCTGCCCTCATCTGGCCTTGTCTTCCAGACACTTGGCCATGATGCGTGCCGCCTCGGCCATGCGCGGGCCGGGGCGCACCACCACGTCAGACTCCTCGACGCCAAACACGCAAATACGCTGCTCGCGAACGGCCTTGATGCTGGACCAGCCCGGGTACGGGACCATGGCCTGCATGCTGCGTTTAACGTCCCCATTAGCGATCATGATCACATCCGGATTGGCACGGACCACAAACTCTGGGTTGAGCAGGGGAAAGGGGCCGAGCGAGGCAGGCACCACATTCTTCACCCCCAGCCGCGCCAGCGTTTCGCCAATAAAGGACGACTCACTGGCGGCATAAGGACCCCGATTGACTTCAACGTACACCCGGGTGCTTCTGGCTTGGGGTGACAGCGACTGGGCGGCTGCCGACACACTGGTGTCAATGATGCGCCACAAGCGCCCGGCGCCTATCTCCTCGGGAATGCCCAGCAGCAGCCCCAGCGTCTGCAGCACGCGCCTGACATCGGCGTGGCTTTTGGGTTCCAGCGCCACCACCTTGATGCCCAGCGACTCCAGGCGAAGACCGGCACGCGAGGAAGCGGCCAGCAGCACCACATCGGGCTTGAGCGCCACAATGCTTTCAATGTTCGGATCCAGCCCGCCGCCCACCACGGGCAGGTGCCGCACGCTGACGGGATAGTTGGAATAGCGGTCCACGCCCACCAGACGCTGGCACTGCTCCAGCGCGCAGACACTTTCGGTCAGCGACGGCAATAGGCTGACAATGCGCGCCGGTGGCTGCGCGAAGGTGACGCTCACGCCCCGGTCGTCGGTCAACTGCAAGGCGCGTGCTGGCGCCAGCACGGCGAAGCAGAGCAGCATCAGTACGGCGACGGTCCGCTTCATGGCTGGCCTTTAAGTCTGAGCGGCAAGGACTCGTCAGCAGCACGCGAAGTGGCAAGCGTGGTGGCCACATTCTCATCCCACGCCATGATGATTCGATGTAGCTGCTCGACACCATCCGTCAGCGCTGCCGGACCCGGCTGCAGAATTTCGGCGGACTTGATCTCGAACAGCTGGCCGTTTTTAACGGCATTCACATCCTGCCAGCCGGGACGGGCCGCCACATGCGCGGGGCGGAATTTGCGGCCGCACCAGGAACCGAAAATGATGTCGGGGTTGCGCCGCACGATTTCGCCGCCGTCGGCAATGATGCGGTCCTTGCCCATGGCCTTGGCGGCGAGTTCAGGAAAGCAGTCGTCACCGCCGGCAATGCCCAGCAGTTCAGAGACCCAGGCAATGGCGCTGATGTGCGGCTCGTACCATTCCTCGAAATACACGCGCGGTCGGCGTTTCAGCGTGGCGGCGGCCCGCTCAATCGCCAGCAAGCGGCTTTGCATGGTTTGCATGAGCGCCAGGCCCCGCGCTTCCTGGCCCACCATGGCGGCGAGCTGGTACATCATCGAAAAAATCTCCGCCACGCTGCGCTGGTTGAAGATGGTGACCTGAATGCCTGCACGAATCAGTTGCGCCGCAATGTCGGCCTGCAGGTCAGAAAAGCCAATCACGCAATCGGGCTGCAAGGCCACAATCTTGTCGATCTTGGCGCTCAGGTAGGCGCTGACCTTGGGCTTTTCTTCGCGCGCACGCGGCGGGCGCACGGTGTAGCCCGAGATACCGACAATGCGGCGCTCTTGCCCCAGCAGATACAGCCACTCGGTGGGCTCTTCGGTCAGGCAGACGATGCGCTGCGGGCCCCAGCCACTGCTTGTGGCTGGGGTGTCTTTGCTGGCGGTCAGCATTCGCCAAGTGCCTGCTGTTTCAGTCATGGTTGTACCGTTTCAAGCAGGCGTTCATGGCAAATTGACCTTAGAACTTGACACGCAGCGCAGCGATGGCAGCACGTCCTGCTTCAGGATAGATTGCGGTGGTCACGCCACCGGCACATCCATAAGCCTGTGTATAGAACTTGCGGTCAAACAGGTTGCTGATGCCGAGTGAGACTTCAAAGCTCTGCCACTGGTAAGCGTAGCGCGCATCTGCCGTGGTGTAGGCGGGCATGGAACACTGGTTTGCAAAATCAGGATGCTGCGATGACACCCAGTTCACACCCCCGCTGACAAGGTGGTTTGTCATGGGTGTCCAGTCTGCATGCAGTGCAGCCGTGCCGCGCGGTGCCAGCGGCACATCTTTGCCTGCATACGGACCCGATTCAAAGGTGGATTTGCGCAGCGCAGCATTGACGCGGAGGCTAAGGTTCTGCGTGTAAGCGTAGCGCCCGTCCAATTCGATGCCAGAACGACGAGTGGGGTCAAAATTGACATTCGCGCCGTTAAAGCCGAACAGGCTGCTAGGCCCGATGGCTGAAGGATCGTAGCCAATCTCATTGGTCAAAGCGCTGCGATACCAGCGGGCATCGAACTTGACGGGGCCCGAGGCGTAGCGTGAACCCAGTTCAAGATCCTTCGAGCGTTGCGGCAGCAAAGTCAGTCCCGGTGTTGTAAAGCCCAACTCATCGACATTAGCCAAGCGAAAACTATGGCCGACGCGCCCATAAATGGACACTTCTTTGCTAACCGGCTGGCTCAGCCCAAGTTCCCAGGCGTTTTGATCGTCAGCCAGCCCCACCAAGGAATTTGTATTATTTTTGCTGATGCGCTCTGAGCGAAGTCCCAAAGACAGCGTGGTCCCAGTGGACGCCAGAGTGAGCTCATCGCGCAAATACCAGGCACGTGAAGACTGCGTCGCTGTGGAGCCGTAACTACCCAGCACATCGCGCTGCCAGGTTGCGTAGTCATTACCGAGCGTGAGCTTATTTGAAAATTTGGACAGGCTGGCACTGTGAACGGCGCGCAATGCATAGTTGGTGGCCTTGACATCGTAGTCATAGTTCGAGCTGCCATAAGAGGAAACATACAGGCTACGCAACTTTTTCTCACGCGAACCAGCATCAGCTGTTAGTTGCCAATTTCCTACGACGGCCTCCGCAAGCAACCCACTTCGGACGTTATCGATCGTGGCGTTGTTTGAAGGGCTCGTGGTCTGGCGGGGATTGTTCTGGTACTGCGCAGCGGTGAGCGAGCCGGGCAAGCCGGTGTCCAGCCCATCTTGCGACACGCTTGCGCCCACACGCAACCAGTCGTTGCTCCACTGCGCTACAGCTGATACGGCATCGGTATCAGAGCGAAAGTTGTCACGGTGGTTGTCTGCCTTGCGGTTCATGCCATTGATATCCAGCGAAAACCCGCCGCTGGCAAGCGTAGCATTGGCGCGCTCTTCTCGCAGGCCGTAGCTGCCTACCCCTGCATACAAGGACGCTGCATTTTTACGAGCCGTTCCTGTTCCCGCCTTCGTGGTGATGATGATGACGCCACCGGTCGCGCCTTCGCCGTAGAGCACAGCACCGCTGCCGCGAATCACTTCAATTTGCGCCACGGATTCAATCGGAATACCGGCCAGTCGAGTGCCCCCCAAATCAGCTTCATTGATGCGGATGCCGTCTACGATCACGACCTGGTTGTTATCGGATGTGCTGCCGAAACCTCGCAGGTCCAGGGCATAGTCTCCACCACCATAAGAATCCTGACGCCCTGGCACGCCCAGGATGCGCATGATGGCATCGTTAACAGTCACTGCGCCAGAGCGTTGAATGTCCTCAGCGGTAATGACACTGGTGCCGAAGGGCTGGGATTCGCGCGGCCCAGCCACACGGCTGGCCGTCACCACAACCTCTTTGAGCGAGGCGGTCGGCTGGTTTTGCGCCATCACCGTAGAAGTAGCAGCCATAGCCAGCGGAAACACGGCAAGGCATGCACGAGAAATACAGGTTTTCATGGGATCAACAATCAACAAAATGCCCTCACCGGCTTCCCCGCCAGTGCATGAGCGTTACGAACGCGCGCCCAAATCATGGACGTGCGCATTCACCTTGTTGGCCGGTATCCGGGCTGACGGAACTGCTCTCATCGCCTTCCCAAGCGCGTGTTCAAAACGCTCAGTGGCCAATGATGAAAGCTGAATGTGTCCTTGGCTGTGAAGTTAAAGGAGCAGCATTCGTCCGTTTACCGTTGCGGGGGCAGCGCAGGTTAAAAATCGCAGCGCTTGGCAAGACCGGGCTGACCCGGACCTGGTGGCTTTGATTCCCTCCTGCTTCCCGTTGAACTGCAGCGTGTGAACCACACTGCGAGCACCAACAGGCAAGATTCTACGCGGCAAAACACCGCAAACCCTACAATCCCCATTGCCATGTCGAACCAAAACCAAATCGACCAGATCACCGAACGCGTTGAACGACTGTTGCTGCGCTACGAGGAATTGCAACGCACCAATGCCCTGCTGGGCGAACAGGTCGGCGTTCTGACGCACGAGCGCGATTCGCTCAAATCACGGCTGAGTGCCGCGCGTGCCCGTGTCGATGCCTTGCTGGAGCGTTTGCCCGAAAGCAGCGCTCACACCCTTCAAACCCCAGAGGGAACTGAGCGATGAAACAGCTCGAAGTGCAAATCATGGGCCAGAGTTACTTGCTGGGGTGCCCCGAAAACGGCGACGCGCGCCTGCTTGAGGCCGTCAGCAGGGTCGATGCCGCCATGTGCAAAATCCGCGACGCCGGCAAAACAAGGGCGCGTGACCGCATTGCGGTGCTGGCCGCCCTGAACCTTGCCTTTGAGCTTCCAGAGCGCAGTGCCAACGGCATGGCGGCGCCCGCTGCAGCGCAGCTCCAGCCACCGCCGACCGATGCCACGAGCGAAGCCTTGCACCCGCAGCTGGATACGTTGCTGCAGCGCCTGGACGCCGCCTTGGGTATTGACGGTCGCCTGCTTTAAACCGCCGAGTCGTATTCCCCGGAAATGCCCGGTGCTCCCTGATGCTTCCCAACCTATGGGGCCACAAAGGTCTACAATTAAATTGTCTGCGATGCGCACTGGGCTTTATATTTCCTTGAACCAATGCTCCACGAGCACGGGCTTGGTAAATTGTCCGGCAGGTGTGATCGTCTCGCGTCAGACGAGCCCGAAACCTGACTGCCCTCGCCCACCTGAACCCCGGTTCAGGATGACGGTCCAGTGGCACTCGCAGACACCTTATTTCTCGCCCCGTTTTCGGACCGCTCCCGTGGTTTCCCTGCTTCACCGGGCCGCTGCAGCTAGTCCTGCCGCACACAGCAATCTCACATGCACCTCGAACCTCTGCTGATCGTTGAACTTGCCATGTTGGGCCTTACTACCGGTTTTCTTGCGGGCTTGCTGGGTATTGGCGGCGGCATGCTGATGGTGCCTTTCATGACTGTCATCCTGACGGCCAAGGGTTATCCTCAGAACTACACCGTCAAGATGGCCGTTGCCACGTCGCTGGCAACCATCTGCTTTACCTCGCTTTCATCCGTGCGTGCGCATCAAAAGCGCGGCGCCGTGATGTGGAATGTCGTGCGCCTGCTGGCACCTGGCATCCTGCTCGGGTCGCTGATTGGCGCTCAGGTGGCCGTAGCCCTGCCGGGCAAGGTACTGAGCGTGCTGTTTGCGATATTTGTGGCTTTCTCAGCCACCCAGATGTTTCTCGACCGCAAACCCCAGCCCAGCCGCACGCTGCCGGGCGGCATCGGCATGTTCAGCATGGGCGGACTTATTGGCATGGTGTCGGCACTGGTGGGTGCCGGCGGCGCTTTCATCTCGGTCCCTTTCATGACTTGGTGCAACGTCAAGATTCACCATGCGGTGGGCACCTCGGCGGCGCTGGGCTTTCCGATCGCACTGGCGGGCACCTTGGGCTATATCTGGGCGGGACAAGGGTTGCCGCAAATGCCGCCGGGCTCCGTCGGTTACTTGTATTTGCCGGGCCTGCTCGTCATCTCGCTGGCGAGCATGAGCACCGCACCGCTGGGAGCACGCACGGCCCACCGCATGGACATCCGACCCCTGAAAAAAGTTTTCGCATTTGTCTTGTACATTCTGGCTGCTTATTTCCTGTTGCGTTAAGCTCAAGCAAGTACAGGGCTGCTGCAAACATCCGACTATGGCCTATATTCCCTTTTATGAAAATCGTAATCTTCGGTCAGCAAGATTTTGGCAAAGCTATGCTCGAAGCGTTTCTAGCTCGCCGTGACGAGATCGCCGCTGTGTTTTGCAAACCGGAAAAACCCGGGGAAAACCCGGACGCATTGCGCGTTGCCGCCGAGGCGCAAGGTCTCAAAATTTTCCAGTTTGCCAGCCTCAAAAGCGCGGAAGCCGAGCAAGCCATGCGCGGCCTGAATGCCGATCTGGGTGTGATGGCCTATGTGCTGCAGTTTGTACCGCAATCGTTGACGAATATCCCCAGGAACGGCACCATTCAATATCATCCATCGCTGCTGCCCCAATACCGGGGACCTTCATCGATTAACTGGCCCATCGCGCGCGGAGACACCCAGACGGGACTCACCATTTTCCGCCCCACGGATGGCCTGGACGAAGGGCCAGTCATTCTTCAGAAGTCCTGCCCCATCGGACCCGACGACACTTTGGGCGATGTCTACTTCAATAATCTTTTTCCACAGGGCGTGGCCGCTTTGCTGGAGGCCGCCGATCTGGTGGTCGCGGGCAAGCATCAGGAACAGCCGCAGGACGAATCACTCGCCACCTATGAAGGATGGTTTCAGGCCGATGAATCCAGAATCAACTGGGCCAACCATGTGGACCAGGTCTACAACCTCATCCGCGCCTGCAACCCGGCACCAGGTGCCTGGACCACGCTGGACGGCAGACTCGTCTGGTTGTTTGACAGCCGAAAACACCCCGTGCGAAAGTTTGGCGATGTGAAAGGCAAGCCGGGCGAGATTTCAAACGTCACGGACACCTCCATCTTTATCAATGCGCATGGGGGTCAGATTGAAGTGCTCAAACTCAAACCAGAAGGTGGCAAAAAAATGAGCGCAGCCGACTTTGCCCGGGAACAGGGGCTGGGGCTGGGGCCGGCATCCGGCCCCAAAGCCATGCCTTGATCATTTCGCACGCTTGGGTCTGTACTCAAGCGTTTGTTCAATCAGGGCAGCGCCATTGCTCATCAGAAAACTCTGGAAGGCTTGCGCCACGGGCGGAAGCCTCTTGTTTTTTCGATGCACCACATACCAGTTCAGCATCAACGGGAAACCCTGTACATCTAGCACAGTCAGGCTCCCCGACTGTAATTCGCGACTGACGGTATGAGCCGACAGAAAGCTGATACCCATGCCGGCGATGACCGCTTGCTTAATGGTCTCTGTGCTCTTGATCTCCATGGCAATGTTGATATCCGCCAGATGCCGGCCAAAACCATCCTCCATTGAATGCCGGGTATCCGAGCCCTTTTTCCTCATCACAAAAGGCTGGCGCGCCAGCCTGGCGATGGGGATGCGCTTTTTGGAGGCCAGCGGATGGCCGGGTGCCGCAACAATCACATAGGGATGGGGCGCAAAAGGCTCGTTGACCGTCTCCATGTCGTGCGGAGGACGCGCCATGACGGCCAGATCGGTCAGGTTGTCGGCCAGTTGGCCCAGCAATTTTTCACGATTGTGAACCGCCAGATTGAGCGTCACGCCCTGATGGCGACCGGCAAACTCCACCATCAACCTCAGGAAAAAATAGTCGCCAGCGCTGATCACCGCAACATTCAACTTGCCGCCTGAAACGCCCCGGAACTGAGTCATGGCCGCCTCGGCATCATGAAACTGCTGGATGATGAGTCGGCTTGCGTGCAGCATTTCGATGCCGGCCGGCATGAGGTAGATTTTCTTGCCGAGTTGCTCGAACAGCGGCAGCCCCGCGTGCTCTTCCAATTTTTTTACTTGAGTCGATACCGCCGGTTGCGTCAGATACACAACTCTTCAGCGGCACGCGAAAAACTCAAGTTGCGTGCCACAGCTTCAAACACCTTGAGCTGGCGCAGGGTCGCATTTTTCATGGGGACATCCGATCCATATATAACCTTCAAGTAATGATTGGCATTAAATCATTTAACTATACCTAATCGTTTTTCATATCTACGATTCATTCCATGTTTGGTGCTTCTGTGCACACAAACATTGACCGTAACGTGAAACGTCAGAAGGGGAATTGCCATGCTCAACACCACGCTTGACCAGCGACCTGCAGACCATGCAGGCGAAATTGAACGCAACGCCTACAACGTCGCCTTCACCGAACTCGGCCTGCCCTGGTACTGGGACATCGGTACGCACCGTGATCTGCAGGCGAACGCCGAAGAAAGGGAACGCGTCCGGATTTATCTGGAAACCCAGCAGGCGCACTTGCTCAAGGCGTATGAAGCCGACTTTCTGATCAACGCCATCCAGACAACGAAAGCACGTTGCTATAACGCCATGACCGCTGGAAGCGCATGACGCCCATGCCGGGCAATGGTTTGCCCGCAGCGGCAGGACGCAAACTCATCCCCTGCCCAACCGTCGTCCGGCCCCATATCAATCTTGTCAGATATTTGCCGGAGTCCGTTGACGCCGGAGATGACCGCCCGCATGATGGGCGTGGCTCATTGGCATGCTGTCGGCACTGGTGGGTGCCGCCGGCGCTTTCATCTCGAAACCTTTCATGACTTGGTGCAACGTCAGGATTCACCATGCCATCGCCACCTCATCGGCGCTGGGCTTTCTCCTCGTGCTGGCGGGTACGCTGGGATACATCTGGGCGGGTCAGGACTTGCCGCCAATGCCTGCCGGATCGATCGGGTATCTGTATCTGCCGGGCCAGATCGTTCATCGCGCTGGTCAGCATGATCTCAGCCCGTGGGGGCACGCACGGCCCACGGCATGGACATCCAATCCCTGAAAAATGTTTTTTCAGTTGTCTTTTACATTCTGGCCGGGTATTTCCTGCTGCGTTAGGAGCCAAGGCCACTACAGTCTAAAGAAACCGTTTTATGAGAATCGCGCTCATCGGAAAGCAGGATTTCAGCATGGCAACCGCAACACCTGACGGCTCAGGCTCGCCGGACCATGAATCTGCCGGGCTACCCGACATGAAAATTGCGATCTCGATCTCGTAGCCAGCAATGTCAAGGCAACAACGGTGGCAAGTCAGGCCCGCAGGACATGGTGATTTTTGCCCTCAAAGCCACTATCTGCTCAGAGATCTGACTCAAGCTTTGAGGCAGTCTCACCTTCAATCCCATCAGTTCACCGACCCACTCCACCCTGGTGGACTTCTTTCAGCACCTGCTGACACACGCCAGATTGCTGCCAACAGGATGAGCGAGGCGCAGACCATCGCCAACAAAATGGGCATCCAGTTTCGTGTCACGCTTAAAAAGCGCATTGTCGACGCTACACATCGATGCCACCTATACCATGGTCAAGCCGCTAGCCAGAACCATGGAAAAATCTGGCGGGCAGATCCAAATGCTGAAATCACATAATTAGAAACCCCATAGGGGTAAACCACAAGCAGAAAAACCCCCAAAATTGACCGCGGTCAACGATATTTCCAACCGTTGTCACACAATCACTACATCCGCAGGAAGCCGCAATCATGCGGCACCTGCGAATTAATAGGCAAAGCTTTTTGCCTCCTCTGGTCGATCTGGTCGGCAAGCAGACTAGTGAGAGATTGGTGCTCACTAAGTAGGCGAAACGATTACAAGATACCAGTGGTATTAGATGTAAATGACACCAAAGACGAAAGAGATGGAAATTATGAAGAGCGACCAGTTTGCTGAGAACGGCGGGGTTCCTACCAAGGGCTATCACAATAGGTGGGCTCAACTTGTTTTTGGCATCATTTGCATGGCGTTAATAGCCAACCTGCAATATGCCTGGACCTTGTTTGTCAGTCCGTTGGAAGCCAAGAACCATTGGGGTCTGTCGGCCATCCAATTGTCGTTTTCGATCTTCATCCTGGTTGAGACATGGTTGGTTCCGATTGAGGGTTGGCTGGTTGACAAGTATGGTCCTCGCCCTGTTATTGCATTCGGCGCCATTCTTGCCGCGCTTGGCTGGACGATCGATTCATATGCCACCACACTTCCACAACTGTATTTTGCTGCGGTGATCGCGGGAATCGGTGCCGGTTGTGTGTATGGAACCTGTGTCGGAAATGCGCTCAAATGGTTTCCGGACAAGCGCGGTCTGGCAGCTGGACTGACGGCAGCCGGGTTTGGTGCGGGTGCAGCAGTTACCGTCATACCCATTGCCAGCATGATCCAAACTTCGGGGTATGAAAAGGCCTTCCTGACCTTCGGCATCTTTCAGGGCGTTGCTATTTTCATACTGGCGATGCTTATGGTCAGGCCGAAGGCGCCCAAGGGAATTGCGGCGGTTCCGCGTGTGGTGACCGGCAAGGTTGATTACACGATCAAGCAAATGATAAAGACGCCGGTGTTTTGGCTCACATATCTGTTGTTTGTAGCAGTGGCAGCCGGCGGCTTGATCGCGACCGCACAACTTGGTCCGATCGCCAAAGATTATGGCCTGGCTAAGCTGCCGATGTCGCTATTGGGACTCGTCACCTTGCCGCTGTTGACATTGACGATGTCCATAGACAATCTCGCCAATGGCTTTACACGGCCTCTTTGCGGTTTCGTATCAGACCGGATCGGTCGCGAAAACACCATGCTGATTGTCTTTGTCGGTGAAGGACTCTCCCTGTTTGGACTCATGTTTTTCGGCCATGACCCGTATGCGTTCATGCTGTTTGCCGCCTTGGTGTTCTTGTTCTGGGGCGAGATATTCTCAATATTCCCAGCCATTTGCGCAGATACCTTTGGGGCCAAGAACGCAGCGGGGAACGCCGGTACGCTGTACACAGCGAAAGGGACCGCATCTTTGCTGGTGCCGCTGGCTTCGGTATTGTCGGTGGGAGGAAACTGGGATCGGGTTTTCATCTTCACAGGGGTACTTACCATCGCCGCCGGCCTCACAGCGAAATTCGTTTTGCAGCCGATGCGTGCGCGCTGGATACACAATTCCAATCAGAACGCTGGACAAGACATCGTTGCCAACGTGGCGCCTCGAGCCAAGGTGCTGGCATAAGCT
>DFWY01000017.1:0-245 GCA_002381615.1 Polaromonas sp. UBA4122
GAACGCAGCGCCTGTCTCTAAGCGGTCGGCCAGCGTGCGGATGAAGCCTTCAGCCTGCGGGTGAATTTCGGTCAGGTAGTCGTGCGAGCCCGCCACCTCCAGCGGCAGCCGCAAATCGGTCGGCTGGTCGGCGTCGGTGAATCGGCCTTCATGCAGCGCCACGCCGCGCTCATGCCAGACGCCGTTCAGGCGCATCAACAATTTCACCGGCATGGCATCGAGTACTTCATTGCCCAGCACCACGC
>DFWY01000017.1:328-9305 GCA_002381615.1 Polaromonas sp. UBA4122
ACTTCATTGCCCAGCACCACGCCGCGCATCCGCGGCGGCAACTCGCTCGCCCAGTGCACTTTGCCGGCGTGCGCGGCCAGCCGTTCGCGCTGGCGCTCACGCAGGCTGCCCGAGATATCCACAATCGTGTAACGCTCCACCAGCGGCCCCAGGGTGTCCAGCATCTGCAGCGCCAGCGCGCCGGAACCCGCGCCAAACTCCCAGACTTCAGCCGTACTCGTGGCCTGAAGTGCCTGGGCCACCTGGCGGGCCAGGGTCTGGCCAAAACGCGGGGACAGCTCGGGCGCGGTGACAAAATCGCTGCCGCCGCCCTTCACGCCAGCGGGCATCAGGCCGAATTTGAGGGAGTCGTTGGCGTAGTAGCCCAGGCCCGGTGTGTAGAGCGCCAACGCCATGAAGTGGTCAAAGCCTATCCAGCCGCCCGCAGCGCCAATGGCCTGGACGATGCGGGCATGCAGGTCGCTCGTTAAAATGGGGGGATTCGTCATGTGGGTCCTCGTCGTCACCGCCGGTGATTGTCGGCGATCCAGCCCTGGCCCCCTCCAACACAACCTCCAACCACACCAGCCTGATGACCCCAGCCCCGTCCCAACCCGTTGTTCTCGTGACCGGCGCCGCCAGGCGGCTGGGCCGCGAGATCGCGCTGGCGCTGGCCGCAGGCGGCTGGCGGGTGGCGGTGCACTACCGCAGCTCCGAAACTGACGCTATTAAAACAGTAGCTGACTGCGTCCGTATCTCGGGGGCTGCAGCCGCTTTTTATGCTGATTTAGCGGATGAAACCGCGGTCCGGGGCCTGTTGCCGCGCGTGGTCACCCATTTTGGCCGGGTCGATGCCGTGGTCAACAACGCCTCGACGTTTGAGCATGACACGGCCGCCAGCTTCAGCTTTGCCAGCATGGACAAGCACCTGCATAGCAACACCGGTGCCGCCATCGTGCTCGCCCAGGCGCTGCATGGCCACGTCGCCTCCCGCAACGCGCTAGGTGCCGTGGTCAATCTGCTGGACCAGAAGCTGTGGAACCAGAACCCTGATTTTTTCAGCTACACACTGTCCAAAGCCGCACTGGAAGCGGCCGGCACCATGCTGGCCCTGGCCCTGGCGCCGCAGGTCCGCGTGGTCGGCGTGGCGCCCGGCCTGACCCTGACCAGCCACCTGCTGAGCGACGAACAATTTGAGGCGCGGCACAAGCTCTCGCCACTGGGCCGCTCTTCAACGCCCGCCGATGTCGCTGCAACGGTGAAGTTTGCGCTGGAGAACGCCTCCATCACCGGCACCACCCTGCTGGTGGACGGTGGCCAGCACCTGATGAAGTTCAAGCGCGATTTTTCGCTGATGTAAACCATCGCCCACCAAGAGTCGGCTTTGGCTGACAGACCCAACAACTGACTTATTACAGACTGGCACCATGTTCAACACCCGGGGCACCCAAATTTTGAATCTCACCGGTTTGCGCTTTGACGCCAATCTGGGCATCCTGGCCCACGAAAAAACCGCACCGCAGCCGATTCAGGTCGATGCCGAGCTGAACCTCGGCACGCAGCCGCTACTGCCCCACGACGATGACATCAACCATGTGCTGGACTACCGCAAGGTGCGCCAGATCATCATCGCCGAATGTACGGCCGAGCATGCCAACCTGCTGGAGAGCCTGATCGGCAAACTGGCGCACCGGCTGATGCAACTGCCCGGCGTGCTGGGTGTGCGGGTGAAGATTGCAAAACTCGAAATTTTTGACGACTGCGAAGTGGCCATTCGCGTCGAGACAGGACAGTGGTAAAAAATATGAGCGCCGTTTGGATGGACGAACAGATTGAGAGTTCGGCACGGGTACAGAATTCCATGAAGATTGAGCGCGAAGATCACAAGCTCGAAAAGCGCCTGTGCCGCGAAGTCGGCCGCGCGATTGTCGACTTCAACATGATCGAGGAAGGTGACAAGGTCATGGTGTGCGTGTCGGGCGGCAAAGACAGCTACGCCATGCTTGACATTTTGCTGAAATTACAAAAGCGCGCGCCCATCAATTTCGAACTGATCGCCGTCAACCTGGACCAGAAGCAGCCCGGCTTCCCCGAGCATGTGCTGCCTGACTATCTGGGCAAGCTCGGCGTGCCTTTTCACATCGAGAACCAGGACACCTACAGCATAGTCACCCGCGTCATTCCCGAGGGCAAAACGCTGTGCTCGCTGTGCTCGCGTCTGCGGCGCGGCATTTTGTACCGGGTGGCAGGCGAGCTGGGTGCGACCAAGATTGCGCTGGGTCATCACCGCGACGACATGTTGCAGACGTTTTTCCTGAACATGTTTTTTGCGGCCAAGCTCAAGGGCATGCCGCCCAAGCTGGTCAGCGACGACGGCAAAAACATCGTGATCCGCCCCATGGCCTATGTGACTGAAAAAGACCTGACACGCTGGGCGCAGGTGCGCGACTTTCCCATCATTCCCTGCACGCTTTGCGGCAGCCAGGAAAACCTGCAGCGCAAGCAGGTCGGCAACATGCTGCGGGAATGGGAGAAAATGCACCCGGGCCGATTGGAGAACATGTTCGCTGCCCTGCAAAACATCGTGCCCTCGCACCTGATGGACAGCAAACGCCATGACTTCAAAAACATCAGGACGACCGGCGTTGCCGATGCCGGGGGCGACAAGGCGTTTGATGCCGAAGAATTCAACAAACCGGCGCTACCGGGTGTTTCCGTGATCGGAATCAACTCGTTTACCTCGCGTTAGCGTCATGCTTTTACAGAACCCACCTGGAGGCCTTATGAAACGAGCACTTGCAGCTCTATTTTCAGTAGCCGTCATGGCATTTTTCATGGCAGGCTGCTCCACCGTGCAGCTGATTGACAGCGATGTCACCGCTTTCTCCCACTGGAGCGCCGCCCCGCCCGGGCCCGGCACGGCTTACCGTTTTGAGCGCCTGCCCTCACAGCAGGCCGTCGGGGCGCAACAGGACCGCGTGGAAGCGCTGGCGCGAACTGCCCTGGCCAAGGTCGGCATGGAACTGAACCCGGCCGTGGCACGCTACAGCGTTCAGGTGGTTGTCAATACCTTGGTCGTTGAGCGTGTGCCTTATGACGGCGTAGGTTATGACGGCTTCGGATTCCCCGCGCCAGGCGTTTTTCTGGGTGGCGGCAGCCGCGGCGCTGCGGTCGGCCTGTCGTTTCCCATGCGCTTTTCAGAGCCCTACTTCAAGCGCGACCTGAGCATTTTGATGCGCGACCTGAGTTCCAACCAGGTCGTTTTTGAAACCCGGGCTCTGCACGACGGCGTGTCGAGCAATACCCTGGCCGTGCTGTCCGCCATGCTGGACGCCGCCCTGCGCGGCTTCCCCCAGCCACCGCCCGGCACGCGCCGTATCAATGTCGAAACCCCGCGCTAACTTCCAAACCAAGCATTCACCGCGATCCGCCGCACATCAGATGATTGAACCGACCCGCATCATTGCCATCCGCCATGGCGAAACCACCTGGAATGTGGACACCCGCATTCAGGGCCAACTCGACATTCCGCTCAATGACACGGGCCGCAGGCAGGCTGAGCGGATGGCGCTGGCGCTGGCGGACGACCCCATTACGGCCATTTACGCCAGCGATCTCACCCGGGCCTGGGAGACGGCGCATTACCTCGGGCGCGAGTTGGGCGTGGAAGTGACCCGGGAGGAAGGCCTGCGCGAACGCGGCTTTGGCGACTTCGAGGGAAAGACCTTTGCCGAAATTGAAGCGCTGCTGCCTGAGCAGTCCCTGCGCTGGCGCAAGCGCGATCCGGAATTTGCCCCCGCGGGCGGCGAGTCGCTGCTGGCCTTGCGCAGCCGGGTCGTAGAGGCCGCGGAGAGGCTGGCCGCCCAACACCCGGGCGAGCTGATTGCGCTGGTGGGCCACGGCGGCGTGATGGACGTGCTGTACCGCGCCGCCACCCGGCTGGACATCCAGGCGCCGCGCACCTGGGCCCTGGGCAACACGGCCATCAACCGCCTGCTCTGGACCCCCGAGGGCTTCACGCTGGTGGGCTGGGACGACACCCAGCACCTGGACGACGAAGCGCTCGACGACAACCGGTTTGCAGACGGATCCGCCCATGGCGCCGTCAACGCCCAATAATCACGCCAGCCACCCCAGCACCCGATGAGTACCCTGCCACCCGGTTTGGCCGAATTGATGGGCAAGCCTGTCAACGACATCGACACACCCGCCCTGGTCATTGACCTGGACGCGATGAAGCGCAATCTGGCCCGCATGGCCGAGTTTGCGAAAAAGCACAACATCCGCTGGCGACCCCATGCCAAGCTGCACAAGAGCGTCGCGCTGGCCAAAATGCAAATCAAGGCCGGCGCGGTGGGGGTGTGCGTGCAGAAAACCGCCGAAGCCGAAGTCATGGTGGCCGGCGGAGTCTACAACGTGTACATCAGCAACGAGGTGATTGCACCGGCCAAACTGGCACGTGTGGCGCTACTGGCGCAAAAGGTGGCGGCCCATGGCGGCCAACTCGCCATCGCCGCAGACAGCCCCGAGGGCGTGATCCGGCTTGCCCAGGCCATGAACGAAGCCCGTGCCGGCAACGGGGTGGGCACGGTGATTGACGTGTTTGTGGAAATCGACGTCGGCCAGGGCCGCTGTGGTGTCGAGCCCGGTTCTGCGGCGGTCACCCTGGCGCTGGAAATTCGCAAGCACCCAGCCCTGCGCTTCGCCGGCCTGCAGGCCTACCACGGCAAGGCGCAGCACCTGCGCAGCGTGCAGGACCGGCGCGACGCCATCGCCAAGGCAGTCGACGCGGTGGTGCACACACGCCAGCTGATAGAGACCCAAGGCGTGGTGCCCGGTTTGGTCACTGGCGCGGGCACCGGCAGCTTTGTACTGGAGGCCGCCAGCGGCGTTTACGGCGAGCTGCAGGCGGGCTCCTTCATGTTCATGGATGCCGACTACGCACTAAACGAGCGTGACCCGGCGCAGCTGCAGTTTGAGCACGCCCTGTTTGTCAAAACACAAGTCATCAGCACGCACAGTGGCCATGCCGTGTGCGATGCCGGCCACAAAAGCCATGCCATCGACTCCGGGATGCCGCTGGTGCACGCCTTTGATGCCGAAAGCGAACTGGAGTACTTCAACGGGGGTGACGAGCACGGCATCTTGCGGCCCGCCGCAGGCAGCAAGCGCGTGCCCGGACTGGGCCGCATGCTGTGGCTGATTCCCGGCCACTGCGACCCTACAGTCAACCTGCACGATGTGATGATTGGCGTGACCGGCGGGCTGCGCAGCGGCACCGTGCAACGCATTTACAGGGTGGACGCGCGGGGCGCGATGACCTGACCGGTGATGGCGCGGGCGCCGACTTTTTCAGTAAGACAGTTGTGTCCCCGGCCTTCAAGTGAACATGTCATTGCCACTGACCGGCGGCGTCACCCCCAAATGCCGATAGGCCGCCAGGGTAGCAATGCGTCCGCGCGGCGTGCGCTGCAAAAAGCCCTGCTGAATCAGATAGGGCTCGATCACGTCTTCAATCGTGTCACGCTCTTCGCCAATGCTTGCGGCAATGTTGTCCAGGCCCACCGGGCCGCCGTCAAACCGGTGGATCACGGCCTCCAGCAGCTTGCGGTCCATCACGTCAAAGCCTTGCGGATCGACATCGAGCATGGCCAGCGCCATGTTGGCAATGGCTAGCGTGATCTCGCCCACGCCTTTGACATCGGCGTAATCGCGCACGCGGCGCAGCAGCCGGTTGGCAATGCGCGGCGTGCCACGCGAGCGGCGCGCAATTTCAAAGCCGCCTTCGGCGTCGGTGGGCACGTTGAGCAAGCCCGCGCTGCGCTTGACAATGCGTGCCAGTTCTTCGGGGGTGTAAAACTCCAGCCGGGCGACGATGCCAAAACGGTCGCGCAGCGGGTTGGTCAGCATGCCGGCGCGGGTGGTGGCGCCGACCAGCGTGAAGGGCTGCAAATCGAGCTTGATTGAGCGCGCCGCCGGACCTTCGCCGATCATGATGTCGATCTGGTAGTCCTCCAGCGCGGGATACAAAATTTCCTCGACCACCGGGCTCAGGCGGTGGATCTCGTCAATGAAAAGAACGTCGTTCTTTTCCAGATTGGTCAGCAGCGCCGCCAGGTCCTTGGGCTTTTCCAGCACCGGACCCGAGGTTTGGCGCATGTTCACGCCCAGTTCGTGCGCAATGATGTGGCTCAACGTGGTCTTGCCCAGCCCCGGCGGGCCAAACAGCAGCACATGGTCGAGCGCTTCGCTGCGTTTTTTGGCGGCGCCGATGAAGATTTCGAGTTGTTCGCGCGCCTTGGTCTGGCCCACATACTCGTCAAACAGCTTGGGCCGCAGCGCGCGCTCAATCGCCTCTTCACGCGGCGAAGCGGGCGTGCTAGAGATCACGCGCTGGCCGGGCGGCAGCGCGGACATGTCGAAGTCGTCGGTTTGAATGCTCACGTCGGGTGGAAATGCTGAATGAGGCCTGACTATAGCGTGCACGCAGACTCAGACATGATGTTCGCGACGCCCCAGGCCTTCGGCGATGAAGGCCAGCACCAGCGCATTGAGGGATACCCCCTCGGCCCTGGCGCGCGTAGCGAGCTGGGCATGAATCGTCTTGGGCACGCGGGCGACGAACTTGCCGGACGCCACCCCGCCGCCATTGGGAGCAGGTACCGGTAAACCATTCGCTTCCAGAGCGGCAATCGTCGCCTTGAGTGCGTCATGGCCGTTGGCAATGGCCTCCTCGATGGTTTCGCCGTCGGAAATGCACTCCGAAAAATCAGGGTAGGAAATCAGGTAGCCCCCGCCTTCGCCGGCGGCCAGCGGGCGAATCTCAAAGGGGTAATCGGACAGGTTCTTCATGGATCAATCTCCTTTCACCAACGCCACAAATTTTTTCACATAAACCGGCTTGATCGGGCGATGCGCCGGCACCGGCAGGGTCTTGCCGTCGGCACGGACGAACACGCAATGGCTGGTGCCCTCCTGCCGCCAGTCGATACCGTGCTGCCGCGCTACCGTCTGAAGCTGCTCGATGCGCCAATCCAGCGAATTGCGGCGCATGGCTTCGAACAATTTGGTAGCGGTGTTCATGGGTTAAATAGTATTACCCGCAACATCACTTGTCAAGGTGAGACGGGTGTTTTCGGGGTCATAGACTGTCTGCCGCTTCGGGCCAGAGCTTGCCGTTGGCAACGGCGTCGATCTCCCGCATCAGCTCGCGGGTGCGGGTGAGTGCGGCGACGACGGCGCCGTAGTGCTGGATGTCGGCAAAGTCCAGCTGGCGGCCTTTGCGGTCTTTCAACCACTTTTCGCACACCGCGTAGCCACCAACCTTGAAGCGCCAGGTTTCCGCCGGCACGCCGTCAAAGTATTGGGTGGCATTGATCCAGACGCGGCCGCTCTCAAAACGCGGCTTCTCCACTTCGTTGCTGCCCTGCATGGCAAACTTGACGCGCAAAGCGGTAGGCACATTTTTGAGCAGGTGCAGCTCAAGCAGCTCCCGACCCAGCGGCAGCAAGGCGCTCCAACTCGCTACAAAATAAGTAGCTGCTTGCGCAGTATCGACAGGGGCTAGAGCCTGATTTATTAATGGGATTCGAGGGAAGTCGCTTTTCAAATACTCGGCGTAGCGTTGCCGGTAGCTAGACGCGTGCAGCACCGCATAGACATAAGCCAGCACGTCCTCCGGCGTGACGCCCTCGGGCAGGCCGTGCGGAATGGTGGTGGCGCGACCCAATGCCTGTGCGAGCGCCGACAGGAACGCGGGTGCCAGGTTGGGACGACGCTGGTCTTGCGGCGGCGTGCCGGGCTGGGGCTGTACGGGGAGCAGCCACAGGGGAAAGAAGTTGTTGATGTCATAGCCGACGCATGCCTTATGACCGCCAATGCCAGCACTGATAAAAATGCCCCAATCGTCAAGGATTCCGCCCGCAAACCCTGAGAACTTGTCGCCAGATAAGGAACATATCGGCATGAACGGTCAACATCGCATCGGCGCTGTTCGTTCAAGGCCGGTCATGGTGCTACTGGCCGCTTTATGCACTTCCATGAAGAGCAGCATGAGCGGAAAGCCATATCAGGTTCAATGCGGCGCTGAAGAGCAAATGTACAGCGCTGCGTGGATGACCACGCGATTAAGAGAAGTGCGCGCAGTGCAGCGTGAAGCGCTTCCCAAGACCAACTGAGCAAGGCCCCAGATAGTCCTGACGAAAGTTTTATTCATGGGCCTACGACTGTGCGTGCTAACGCACATACTGCGTTCCGGATTCGGGTTACAAAGACAACGCTTATTCAACTACTTGTCAGGTGTTCACTATGATTAAGAAAGTTCTGCTTGCCGCCATGCTGGCGGCATCTTTTGGGGGTATTGCGACTTCGGTCACTGCCGCGACTGTTATTGTGCGAGTCGCCCCGCCACCGCTCCGAGCAGAGGTCGCGCCCCCGCCGCGCCATGGTTATGTGTGGGTTTCCGGTCATTGGGAATGGAGAAATCGACAGCATCAATGGGTCAGGGGTACCTGGATACGCGAACGCCGCGGCTATATATACAACCAGCCGACATGGGTGGAGCGTGATGGGCGTTGGAACATGAACCGCGGCGGCTGGACCCGCGGTGATCGCGATAGTGACGGCGTCCCGAATCGTCTGGATCGCGCGCCCAATAACCCGAATCGCAATTAATACAACCGGGCGTCTTTGCTCTGTTTCGCTGCGATGAGCGCAAGGTTTGGAACAACGAGATGCCGCATCACCTCGCCCCGCGCCCTGCAATGAAACCCTTTGACTTGCCGGTGTAGTAGGTGAAGCGCGTGTCAAACGGGCGGTAGGCCACAGGTACGACGCGCGCCGGGTCTAGCGGCCATTCAGACTTTGGCGGTGTCGGCTGCAATGCATCGCCTTCCGCCTGCTTGGGAAGGCGCCGCGTGTCGTTCAAGTCCTTCTGCGCGCTTGCCACGGTCCAGTCCTGCGCATCTTCGCCCAGTTTGAATTGCTCGCGCGCCTCTTC
>DFWY01000137.1:0-12820 GCA_002381615.1 Polaromonas sp. UBA4122
CCCCCAGGCCGATCACTCCTACATTGGATGTCATTTGTTGGCTACTTTCAATTGAGATTCAGTCTAACGGCACAGTGCCTGGATCAATATTTCATATGGTTATCATACAAATTCGTAGTGGACTCAATATGCGGGTTTACCCGACATTGCACACACAAGGCCGTACGTCATACGGGCAGGCGAGTCAACGCCGCGGAGGCAGACCGGAGACCAGGGGGCGTGCCAACTGCACACCCGCCTGTTGCCAAAAAGCCGGGTCAGCCTGCTCGATACGCAGGATGGCGTTATCCATGTGCCGTGCGGCCGCCTTGCGCGCCGCAGCCGCGTCGCCTGCTTCAATGGCGCGCAAAATCTTGTCATGTTCGTCGCGCACTTGCCGCGCGAAGTCCGCTCGCCGCGCCTCATTGGCGCGCGTGACGCGGGTGGCACCGTGCAGGAACTGGCGCAGGTATTCCAGCGTGCCGATAAGAAAGGGGTTGCGCGCTGCTTCCGCAATGGCGCGGTGGTATTGGACGTCTTCGTTCACGCCGTCGCCACCGGCTTGCACGGCCTTGTCCAGCACAGTAATGGCTTTGCCGATGCGCTTGATATCGGCCTGAGTTCGCCGTTGCGCGGCCAGCCCAGCCACCTCGGCCTCCAGTGCGCGGCGCACTTCCACCATCTGGATCACCGCCTGCTTGGAGACTGCGGACTTGGCATCAAAGTTGAGCGGCGAAAAGCCCAATTCCTTGACGTACACACCACTGCCTTGTCTTGAATCGACCAAGCCCAGCGACTTGAGCCGTGAGACGGCTTCCCGCACCACTGTGCGGCTGACCGAGAACTGCTCCACCAGCGCCGCTTCGGTCGGCAGCTTGTCCCCCACTGACAGCCGACCCGCCCGGATCTCGGCCGTGAGCGCATCCGCCACCTGATCAGAGAGGTAGGCGCCGGGTGTGATGGACTTGAACTTGGCGGTCATGGAAGGCCTTTAACTTGTGCTTCGACTCGACCGCATGATCAAAGCCTTGCGCGGCGTTTATTCGTTGGCCGTATCAGCCAAGGCGGGCTAAAGCCTCTCTTACGGCCTCGACGCCACTTTGCGGCGAGGACAGAACTGGCACCTTCAGATCGGCGAGCAAAGGGATCAGCCGCGCCATCGAAACCTGCGCGAGCACAATGACATCGACCTTGTCGCTCAGCGACTGGATGGTTCGCTTGACGATGTCATCATGCAACTCGGAATTGCCGTCCAGCAGCGCCTGAAAGCCGCCTTCGGCCAGCGCTTCTTTGACTTCAATGGAACGCCCCGCGGCTGCGGCCTTGGACTTGATTAAACGCACCGTTGGATCAAGCGTCGTCCTCACCGTAGCGACCACCCCGATCCTCGTCCCTGCCGCGACGGCACGTTCGGCCATGACATCATCAATCTTGATGACCGGGATGGAAATGGCCGCACGTGCGACGCTGGCCGCCTCGCCCACCGATGAGCAGGCATTGAGCAGCACATCGGCGCCCATCTGCTGACCCACCTGCATGTAAGTGATGATGCGCCCGGTCACAGCCTCGGTCAGATGACCTGCGGCCATCACATCGTTGAGCAGGCTGTCGTCCATGAGGTTAATGACGCGCACGTCAGGCAGTATTTGTTGAAACTGCTGCTTGATCGGCTGGATGGTGGCGGGGCCAGTATGGACAACGACGACGGTTCTCATTGAAAAATCCTTGTGAACGAAATGGAAATATTTACCCGGCAGGCGCTCGCCTGCCGGGCTGGGGTTCAAGCTATTTCGGGTAAACCAGGTCGCGCAGCCCCAGTGACAGCACCGGCACGTAGGAGATGACCATCAGGCCCAGTCCTTTTGCCTGAGCGTTCAGGCACCATTAAGGGTGCCACATGCGCCTCCCGCGATTTTCGAAGTGAAAGCTCTCTCCTGACGAGGCTGATTCTAGCTACTTGCCTAGCTTTCCGGTTAAGTCGTTGGCATCCGGCGCCATAATAGAAAGTTACCCAAAACAACCCTTTAAAGAGAAGACAACATGGAAACAAAATCGCTTGGCGCTCATGAAGAGGCAAGGACGGTCACACCGAGCTTTGAGGCCGCGACCTACAACAAGGTCGGCTGGCGTCTGATCCCGTTTTTGCTGCTTTGCTATGTCGTTGCCTACCTTGATCGCGTCAATGTCGGGTTTGCCAAGCTGCAGATGCTGCAAGACCTGAGTCTCAGCGAGACGGTTTACGGACTGGGAGCTGGTATTTTTTTCATCGGTTACTTCCTGTTCGAAGTCCCCAGCAATGTGATCCTGCATCGCGTCGGCGCGCGTATCTGGATCGCTCGCATCATGGTGACCTGGGGGGTGATTTCGGCGGCGATGATGTTTGTCACGTCCGCGACGAGTTTCTACGTGGTGCGCTTCCTGCTCGGCGTTGCCGAGGCGGGTTTCTTTCCCGGCATCATTCTCTATCTGACCTACTGGTACCCTGCCGAGCGTCGTGCTCGCATGACCGCGCTGTTCATGACTGCGATCGCGCTGTCCGGTGTGATCGGTGGGCCGTTTTCGGGCTGGATCATGCATAGCTTTGGGGGCGTGGGTGGTTTAAAAGACTGGCAGTGGCTCTTCATTCTTGAAGGCCTGCCCTCGATCGTCATGGGTATCGTCACATTTTTCTATCTTGATGACCGCATCGACCATGCGAAATGGCTGACGCGCGAAGAAAAGGCGCTACTTGAGCGCAACATGGTTGCGGAGAACGCCAGCAAGCAAGATCTCCTGATTGGCGCAGTGTTCGCCGATCCGCGGGTCTGGCTGATGAGCCTGATCTACTTTTGTTTTGTGATGGGCCTTTACGGCGTCAGCTTTTGGCTGCCCACGATCATCAAGGCCACTGGTGTGAAAGACGCGCTGCAGATCGGTCTGCTGACCGCGATTCCCTTCGGCTTCGGGGTGGTCGCGATGGTTCTGGTATCTCGCAGTGCGGATCACAGCCGCGAACGGCGCTGGCATATTGCAATCCCGGCCTTGCTGGGCGCAGGCGGCTTGGTGCTGAGTGCTGTTTGGGGGCAGAACACGGTACTTGCGATGGCCGCGTTGACGCTGGCAACCATGGGTATCTTGACGACGCTGCCGCTGTTCTGGAGTCTGCCGACGGCGTTTCTCGCCGGAACGGGCGCGGCCGCCGGGATCGCTCTGATTAACTCTCTAGGTAATCTCGCCGGCTTTGCCAGTCCTTTCGTGGTCGGCTGGTTGAAGGACCTGACCCAAAGTACCAACGCCGGCATGTATCTGCTCGCCGCGTCAATGGTGCTTGGCGCGCTGCTCACGCTGAGCGTGCCGACGCGGCTCGTTAACAAGTAACTCGTTATAAGCTAAGCCCCCCCGGCTATGCCGGGGGGGCTTACGTTGCTTTATGGCCGTACCGCGAGAGTGACGGCCTGCGGATTCTCGCGTACAGACTCCCGAATAATGTCTTCAAAGCCTTCTTCAGGCAACAAGTCCAGGCCGCGCGCCCGCGCTGCATGAATGCGGGCTGGCCAGGTCTTGACGATGCCGCGGATGGCCAAGTCGGGCGTCCAGTCAATCAGTGCGGTGGCCGCCGTGCCGGCCACGCGCTCCAGCGCTGCAGCCATCTCGCCGGGGGTGGTGGTCAGTGCGGGCAGATTCAGGCCAGTGCGTGGGCCCCAAGCCAGGTCGCTCGCCTCGACTGCGCGAATGATGCCCTGGACGGTGCGCGCGGGGGATGACAGTGCCACCGGTATGTCTGGTGTCACCGGGCAGGCCGCTTTGACGCCGGCCAGTGGCTCACGGATCATGCCACTGAGAAAACTCGATGCTGCGCCGTTGGGCTGGCCGGGGCGCACACTGACGGTCATCAAACGCACGTTACGGCCCGAATGAATCCTTTGCGCGTGTAGTCGGCCACCAGTTGTTCACCAATGTATTTCTGGATGCCATAGCTGCTCTGCGTGTGGGCAGAGTGTTGTCTTCGATGGCGGGCGGTACTGGCTGCTCAGGGGAGTCGCCAAACACAGCCAGCGAACTGGCAAACACCACGATGGGTTTTGTCTTCAAGACGCGGCAGGCTTCCAGCAAGGCCAGCGTTGCGTCCAGGTTGCTGCGCATGCCAAGGTCAAAATCGGCTTCGCACTCACCGCTCACTGCGGCCGCTAGATGAAAAACGATAGCATCCTCCGCCCGTAAAACGGGGGCTACAGCCTTTTTTTCCTAAAGAAGCTGGTTGAGGTCGCCGATCACCACGCGTATGCGTCTGTCGGCAGCCAGCTCGGCGGGTGGCGCCGACCGGTCCACCAGCACACCGGGCACCTTGACCAGGCGCGGAAGCAGCGTGCCACGCTCGGCGATGCGTTCGACCTGCGCGATCACGATGCCGCCAGAATTGCGTGCGGCCATGGCAATGGCCAGCGCCTCCAGTGTCAAGGCCTCGCGCTCCATGCTCAGGTTGCCGTCGGGGTCGGCGGTGATGGCGCGGATGATGCCAACCGACACCGGGAAGGCCTTGTAAAACAGGTATTCGCGGCCGTCAATTTCCATCAGCCGCACCAGGTCTTCAGTGGTGCGCGCGTTGATCTGGCCGCCACCCCAGCGCGGGTCGACAAAGGTGTCGATCCCGACATGCGTCAGGGTGCCGGGCTTGCCCTCGGCGATGTTGCGAAACAGGTGGGTGATCACGCCCTGCGGCAGGTTGTAGGCTTCGATCTGGTTGTTGACCGCCAGTTTCTGCAGCGCCGAAACCAGACCCCCAGTGCCCGCCCACTACCCGCTTGACCATGCCGCGGTGGCCCAGGTGGTTGAGCCCTCGCGTGGCACCATCGCCCTGGCCGGCGGCATAGTCCAGTGTCAGGTGGCCCGGCGCACCGGTGCCGGTTTCGGCCAGGGTGTCGAGGAAACGCTGCTCCAGCGCCACCGCCACGGTCTCGGCAAAGCCAATGTCGACGAAGCCATTGGTGACCACGGCGTCGCCGTCGTGAATCAGCCGCACCGCATCGGCGGCACTCACGACCTTGTTGCGCCGCGCGCCAATCTGGATCGAATCGTTGAAATGGGTATGCATGCTGGCGTCCACAGGTTCAGGATTATTATCATCCGCGCATCGAGCCGGGTTGTGTGACCGGGAACCCCCCGGAGCACCGGGTTTTTCTGAATTGAGCGGCATTATTGAGCTTGTTGCACAAGACGACGTCGCGGGTTTCTGGTGGGCGCAGAGTGCGGCTGGAGAGGGTCACCGGACTAATTTTTTGAACAACCGCTGGCGGCCAGAAGCAGCCGTTCAGCCATGACGCCGCAAAGCAGTCAGTCATCAGTTGCGCTTTCAAGCGAAATGGTCGGTAGTGGCCATTACTTCCGGCAGGTAACCTACTTCCTAATGCAATCCTGACACGGCAGGTGGTACGCTGACTCCATCATGAATTCTCCCAAGATTCCAGAACCCAGCCGTCAGTCAGCACGCAACTGGATCGTCGTGGCATTGCTGCTGACAGCAGCCACCGCTTGCGGGCTCTTGCTGGATCGGTATATATCGCTGACAAGTCAGGCCATGATTTATGTGCTGGCTGTTGTGATTGCCGCTTACAAACTCGACTGGATTGGGTCGGCAGTCTGCGCAGTGGGGGCTGTCACGGCACTGAATTTCTTTTTTGTGCCGCCGCGCTGGACGTTTGAGGTCGAAAGCCAGGAGCACTTTATTGCGCTGGCAACGATGCTGGTCGTGGCCCTGGTGATCAGCCACCTGGCCACCGGGGTTCGGCGCGAGACAGAGATTGCTCGTTTAAACGAGCGGCGTGCGCGGCAATTGCATGGTCTGGCAGCCAACCTGTCCAGTGTTACCTCGCCGGAAGAAGTCCTGGCACTTGGCCAAGAGGCCCTAGACGCGGCCTTTACCGGACCTTGTTCGCTGGTCTTGACGCATGACGGGAACGAATTGGATCACGCCGCTGGGCTTGCCGCCTCCGTGCGGGATGGCATGCGCTGCTGCATGGCCGAAGCTGCGGTGCTGGGGCCGGGGACCGGCCGCTGGCCAGGACTGGACGCCTGGTACCTGCCTTTGGGGGACAAAGGTCATATGACCGGCGCCGTCTGTGTCGAGCCTGCTTTGGCCCAGGATGTCAGTGGGCGGGAGCATGCGCAAGCGCTCTGTGCCCTGCTGGCGCAAGCACTGTGGCGCCTGCGCCTGACCTCTTCGATGCTGGCCGCGCAGAGCGATGCGCAACGCCAGCAACTGCAAAGCACTTTTTTGGCCGCAATCTCGCACGATCTGCGCACGCCGCTGGCTGCCATCGTCGGTGCGGCCTCTTCATTACAGACCCAGCGCGACAAACTGAGCCCGTCTGAGCAAGAGCGGTTGCTGGGCAGCATTGTCAGCGAGGCTTCCTATCTGTCCACGGTGACTGAGAACACCCTGCAGCTCGTGAGGCTCACGAGCTCGGCGCAGGAGTTCCGGCGGGATTGGGAATCCATGGAAGAGATTGTCGGCGCAGTGCTGGCCCGCGTGCGTCAACGTGATCCCGAGCGTCGCATCAAGTCCAAAGTGCCCGAGGGACTGCCGCTGGTGAAGGCGGATCCGGTGCTACTCGCGCAATTGATCGGCAATCTGCTGGACAACGCGCTGAAATACAGCGAGGGTGCGATTGACCTGACGGTGAATGCTGACGGTCAGGAGCTTGTGGTTTCCGTCAAGGATCGGGGCCCCGGTATCCCTGAAGCTGAGCAGCAAGCCATTTTCGAGCCCTATGCTCGCGGTGATCAGTCGGGCCAGCGCGGTGCCGGTCTGGGCCTGGCGCTGTGTCGGGCCATCGCCGACGCACATGGCGGGCGACTGACGCTTCGGCCTCGCGCTGGGGGTGGTAGCAATTTTGTACTCACTCTGCCGGTCGAAGCGCAGCAGCCGGGCAGGGAGCGGCCATGAGCGCAGCGCAGAATCGCTTCAAGCAAGCGAACTCCTCCTCGGGGGGCAGCGAGGACACACAGTGCCGAGCGCGGGGGGCAACATGACCCTGCGTGTGCTGGTGGTCGAGGACGACCGTGAGATACGGGCGCTGATGCAGTCCTCCCTGTCGGTTGAGGGGTTTGACGTACAGACAGCTGTTTCGCTGAGTGAGGCCAGCGCACTGCTGCGCCATAACCCGCCCGACGTCATCGTGCTTGATCTGGGATTGCCCGATGGCGATGGGGTGCTGCTGGTGCGAGAGGTGCGCAAGCGCAACACTGTGCCCATCATTGTGGTGTCCGCCCGCCATCAGGAGGCGCAGAAAATACAGCTGCTTGACGCCGGTGCTGATGATTACCTGACCAAGCCGTTCAGCGTGGGTGAACTGCTGGCACGCATTCGGGTGGCACTGCGCCATCGTGGCACGGCTCTGGCTGCTGCTGTCACGGTCCATGAACTGGATGATCTGCGCATCGACCTTGCGGCACATGTGGTGCAGCGCAATGGTGAAGTGCTGCATCTCACGCCGACCGAGTTCAAGCTGCTTGCACGACTGGTGCGAAGTGCTGGCCGGGTGGTGACTCATCGACAGTTGTTGACCGACGTCTGGGGATCCGAATTCACGGAACACACGCACTATTTGCGGCTTTACATGGCGCAACTGCGGTCGAAGATCGAGCGCGACCCGGCCGAGCCACGGCATCTGCTGACCGAAACGGGTGTCGGTTATCGGTTGGCAGCCGTTTGAGCGCGCCCTTCCTTATGCGTTCCTGATGCGCCCGCGGCGATAGTGGCGCCATGTTCACATTCAACGGATTGCAATGAGTAAAACTTCCAGTCGGGAAAGCCTGGCGGCGCTCACCTTGGGGGCCCTGGGCGTGGTGTATGGCGACATCGGTACCAGTCCGTTGTACACCATGAAAGCAGTCTTCAGCCCCGCCACGGGTATCCCGCTGGACGCGGCCCATCTCATCGGCGCCGTGTCCGTCATTTTTTGGGGCTTGATGATCGTCGTCACGCTGAAATACGTGTTGCTGATCCTGCGTGCCGATAACCGCGGCGAAGGCGGCATCATGGCATTGACAGCGCTCGCAGCCAAGGCAGCCGGCAAAACCCCTCAGCGACGAACTATATTGCTGCTGATGGGCGTGTTTGGCGCAGCCCTGTTTTATGGCGACAGCGTGATCACCCCGGCCATTTCAGTGCTCAGCGCGGTCGAAGGGCTGGAGGTGGTAACGCCGGCATTCAAACCCTACGTGCTGCCTATTACAGTAGCTGTGCTCATTGGCCTCTTTGCGGTACAGCGTTTTGGCACCGGCGTGGTGGGCAAGATGTTCGGACCTGTGATCATGCTGTGGTTTGGCGTGCTGGCTCTCACAGGTGTCGTGGAGATCATTCAGCAACCGGCCATTCTGGCCGCACTCAACCCTTTAAACGCGCTGACATTTCTGCGTTCACAAGGCTGGCATATGTTTGTGGCGGTGGGCGCCATCGTATTGGCCTTCACTGGTGCGGAGGCACTTTACGCCGACATGGGACATTTCGGCAAACGACCGATCCAGTTCGCATGGATCGGACTGGTGATGCCGGCCCTGGCCATCAATTACATGGGGCAAGGCGCGCTGCTGATGCGCGACCCATCGGCGCTTGAGAATCCGTTCTATCGCCTGTTCCCCCAAACTTGGCTCATCCCTGTCGTCGTGTTGGCAACACTGGCAACGGTCATCGCGTCCCAAGCTGTCATCTCTGGGGCCTACTCCATGACCAAACAAGCCGTTCAACTAGGGCTGCTGCCGCGCATGCAAGTGCAATACACCTCTGCGAAGGAGGTTGGTCAGATTTACATGCCTGAGGTGAACTGGATGCTGCTGGTCTCCGTTTTGCTTGCCGTCATTGGCTTCGGAAGTTCTTCGGCGCTGGCATCGGCCTATGGCATCGCGGTGACGGTGACGATGCTGATGACAACAGCGCTGGCATTCTTTGTCATTCGCCATGGCTGGGGATACCCTCTGCCGGTTGCGCTTGCAGCGACGGGTGTGTTTCTGGCGCTCGACATGCTCTTGGTGGTTTCTTGTTCGCTCAAGTTCTTAGAAGGGGGCTGGTTTCCGCTGGTACTTGGGCTGGCCATCTTCACTGTCATGGCGACCTGGAGGCGCGGCCGTGAACTGTTGATTGAGAATATCCGCCGCGATGATCCAGAACTGATGCCATTCATCACGGCCCTGACCGCAGACCATGTGCATCGGGCTCCTCGTACGGCTGTCTATGCGGTCGCCAACCCGGATACTGTGCCGCAGGCCCTCATGCACAACCTGAAGCACAACCAGGTCTTGCACCAGCGCAATCTGATCCTCACGGTCGTATTCCACGATGTGCCGTGGATTCCGTTTGAGGAACGTGTACAAGTCAAATCTCTCGTTCCGGGCTTCTGGAAGGTGCAGGTGAATTACGGTTTCAAAAACACACCGGATATTCCGAAGGCGCTGGAACTCTGCCAGTCCCGGGGCTTACCCATCAACCTGTTCGAGACTTCGTATTTCCTCAGCCGGGAAATCGTGGTGCCGACCAAAGGTGCCGGCATGGCACATTGGCGTGAAGCACTATTTGCCGTGATGTCCCGCAACGCAGGAAGTGTGGCGGACTTCTTTCGCCTGCCTAATAATTGCGTAATTGAACTGGGGACCCGGGTGCAAATTTGATGTGTGCCTGTAAGCGGCAAATACAGTCTTCGCCCTGCGTTCGTCGCCCAACCAAAGCGCATGCAGATAGGGAATCGACTTGCCCATGGCAAAGGTGGCTTGGTACAGGTCCAGCTTGCTCTTAAAGAGCAGAGCAGCACGTCGGCGGCGCTCACGGTTTGTTTGAGCAGGCCTGCATCACCTCAGTCATGCGATTGCGGTAGTCTTCGTTCAGTTGCTCGATGCGCCGGTGCATATGCCTGTGAAGGGTTTGCCGCGCGAGGGCAGGGTGAGGGTCTTTGCGCCCAGCGCGCGGAAACTTGCCGATGGACCGCAAAAACAGCTTGATATCAGTGGGTCTCTGGCATGAACGACCGCTTTGGCCAGCGGTGGTGGACCGCTGTGGGTCGAGTTGCGACGGTCGTTTTGGGCAGTTTTTTTCCGACAGCAGTGCGGCGCCTCACTGGGCGATTGCAAAGATTGGATAGCCATCCAAGCGCCTGTCAGCATGGAAGCTTTTGGCAAGTCATGTGCCTCAGCTAGACAATGCTGGAATTGAGGGCGCTGAGGGTTTGCAATGGAGGTCCGGCGCAGCAAGATCCTGCCCAATGCGCCCGCTCAGCAGGCCTACATGCCGCTGTAATTCGGCCCGCCGCCACCTTCCGGTGTGACCCAGACGATGTTTTGCGTGGGGTCCTTGATGTCACAGGTCTTGCAGTGCACACAGTTCTGCGCATTGATCTGCAGGCGATCCGTGTTGTCGGCGTTCTTCACAAACTCATACACACCGGCGGGGCAGTAACGGCTTTCGGGGCCGGCATAGGTGGCCAGGTTGATGTTGACCGGAACGTTGGCGTCCTTGAGCGTCAGGTGCGGCGGCTGGTTCTCTTCGTGGTTGGTGTTGGACACAAACACCGAACTCAGACGGTCAAACGAAATTTTGTTGTCGGGCTTGGGGTAAACGATGGGCTGGTATTGGGCCGCCGGTTTGAGCATCGCGTAGTCGGGCTTGGTGCGGTGAATCGTCCAGGGCGGGCGCTTGACGCCGAGCCTGGGCAGCAGCCAGTGCTCGATGCCGGTCATGAACGAACCCAGGTACATGCCTTTCTTGAACCACGCCTTGAAATTGCGCGACTGGTCCAGCTCCTGGGCCAGCCAACTGGTTGCGTAAGCCTCGGGGTAGGCGCTGAGTTCATCGTGTTGGCGGCCTGAGGTCACTGCGGCATAGGCGGCTTCAGCGGCCAGCATGCCGGTCTTGATGGCTGCATGGCTGCCCTTGATACGGCTGGCGTTGAGGTAGCCGGCTTCGCAGCCGATCAAGGCGCCGCCGGGAAACACGGTTTTGGGCAGGCTCAATGCGCCGCCCGCCGTGATGGCTCGTGCGCCATAGCCGATGCGTTTGCCGCCCTCCAGGTAGGCCTTGACGCTGGGGTGCGTTTTCCAACGTTGCATTTCTTCAAACGGGCTGAGGTAAGGGTTGGCATAGTCCAGGCCCATGACGAAGCCCAGCGTGACCTTGTTGTCTTCCAGGTGGTACATGAAGCCGCCACCATAGGTGTGGCTGTCCATGGGCCAGCCGGCGGTATGAATGACCAGGCCGGGTTGGTGTTTGGCCGGGTCAATTTCCCACAGCTCCTTCACGCCCAGTGCATAAGTCTGCGGGTCTTTGCCTTCGTCCAGTTTGAAGCGGGAAATGAGCTGGCGGCCCAGGTGGCCACGCGCGCCTTCGGCGAACACGGTGTATTTTCCGTGCAGCTCCATGCCCAGCTGGAAATGCTCAGTCGGCTGGCCGTCCTTGCCGATGCCGAGGTTGCCGGTGGCCACACCCTTCACCGAGCCGTCCTCGTTGTAGAGCACTTCGGCAGCAGCAAAGCCGGGGAAAATTTCAACCCCGAGGGCTTCGGCCTGTTGCGCCAGCCAGCGCACCAGGTTGCCCAGACTGACGACGTAGTTGCCGTCGTTGTGAAAGCAGTCGGGCACCAGGAAGGCCGGCGTTTTGACGGCGCCGGTTTCGCTGAGGAACAAGACTTTGTCGGCCGTGACAGGCTGGTTCACCGGCGCGCCCAAAGCTTTCCAGTCGGGGATCAGTTCGGTGAGGGCTTGGGGATCCATCACCGCGCCTGAAAGAATGTGCGCGCCCGGCTCGGAACCTTTCTCAAGCACGACGACGGAAACGTCCGTGCCTTTCTCTGCAGCCAGTTGCTTGAGGCGAATCGCAGTGGCCAGACCACCGGGGCCACCGCCCACCACGACTACGTCATAGTCCATCGCTTCACGGGGGCCAAACTGGGTCAGAATTTCTTGGGGTGTCATGATGGACTCGCTGATAATGAATTTCAGGAATGTTGTGAAAGTAATCTGTCTCGCGGCTGATTTTATGTTGTGAATACAGAGAAGCGAACGCTCGTTCACTTTTGTGGATTTCTAATCGAGAGGAGTTTCCAATGGCTTACAGCATTGATCTTTCGGGGCGTGTCGCGCTGGTGACCGGCGCTTCTGGCGGATTGGGCGCGCAGTTTGCAAAAACCTTGAGCCGTGCTGGCGCCGCCGTGGTGCTGGCAAGCCGCCGCCTCGACAAGTTGAAAGAGTTGCGCGCACAGATTGAGGCCGAAGGCGGTGCCGCGCACGTAGTGTCACTTGATGTGACCGACCACGCCAGCATCAAGTCGGCCGTGGCCCATGCCGAAACCGAAGTGGGCCCCATCGACATACTTGTGAATAACTCCGGTGTGAGCACGACGCAGCGCATCCAGGATGTGGCTGAAGAAGACTATGACTACATTTTCAACACCAATGTGAAGGGCGCATTTTTTGTCGCACAGGAAGTCGGCAAGCGCATGCTGGTCCGTGCCAAGGGGGCGGCGCCCGGAACCTATGCCGGCGGGCGCATCATCAACATCGCATCCATGGCGGGCCTGCGCGTGTTGCCGCAAATTGGCGTGTACTGCATGAGCAAGGCGGCGGTGGTGCAGATGACCCGCGCCATGGCGCTGGAGTGGGGCAAGTTCGGCATCAACGTCAACGCGATCTGCCCCGGCTACATTGACACCGAAATCAATCACCACCACTGGGAAACCGAGCAGGGTAAAAAACTGGTGCAAATGCTGCCGCGCAAGCGCATCGGCAAGCCGGAAGATCTGGACGCGCTGCTGGTCGTGCTGGCCAGCGGCGAAAGCCATTTCGTCAACGGCGCCGTGATTGCGGCCGACGACGGCTTCGC
>DFWY01000137.1:12878-13561 GCA_002381615.1 Polaromonas sp. UBA4122
GGCCGACGACGGCTTCGCGCTATGAAAATCGAAATTCCCGAGAAGAAAAAACTGGTCCACGAGATGCGCATCCAGATCCGCTGGGGCGACATGGATGCGATGGGCCACCTCAACAACGGCAGCTACTTCCGCTACCTGGAAACCATTCGCATCGACTGGATGTATGCGATTGGCTGCAAGCCTGACCCGAAGGGCGAGGGCCCCGTGATCGTCAACGCCTTCTGCAACTTCTACAAGCAGCTGGAGTACCCGGGCGATGTGCTGGTCAGGATGTATGTGAGCGACCCGGGCCGCACCACCTTTGAAAGCTGGGCCACCATGGAACGCGTTGACCAGCCGGGGGTGATTTGCGCCGCGGGCGGTGCCACCACGATCTGGGTGGACTTTCCGGCGAAAAAGGCCAAATCGCTGCCGGACTGGATGCGGCAGATCGTCAGTTAAGCGCAAAATTGGTGAATTCGGAGGTTTTTCAAATGCCCATCACCGAAGTCGTCCCCGCCGATCTCCATCTCGCCATTGATCCAGATGCGCTGGGTTTTGCGGACACGTCTGAGCTACTGAACCAACCGCTGCCCTGGATCGGACAGGAGCGTGCCGAAATCGCGGCCCGCTTTGGTCTGGAGATGGATCAGCCCGACTACAACCTTTTTGTGCTGGGCGAAGTCGGCAGCGGACGTTCGACG
>DFWY01000137.1:13782-29071 GCA_002381615.1 Polaromonas sp. UBA4122
AGGACGTTCGACCCTGTTGCGACAGATGATGCAGACGGTTGCGGCCAGCCGGCCGGTGCCTCCTGATTTGTGCTACCTCAACAATTTCGACACCCCGGAGCGGCCGCGGGCCCTGCGCATGCCTGCCGGACAGGGGCGGCTGCTGCGCCAACTCATGGCGCAGTTGACCAAAACACTGCAGGCGGAAATCCCCAAACGTCTGGCCGGTGAGGATTTCAAGACGGAAAGCGAGCGCATTAAAAAAACCTACAAGGCAGAAGAAGGCCCGGCCTATGTAGAACTCGATGCGTTTGCGGAAGCCCGGAGCTTTTCCTTGTTTCGCGAGGAGGGTCACCTGGTCTTTACCTTGAGGGACGAAAAAGGCCAGGCCCTGACCGAAAGCGAGGCGCTGGCCTTGCCGAAAGAGCGGCGCACTGAAATTGACCAAGCGGAGCAGGAACTTCGCGCGGAGATTGCCCGATTTCTCGAAAAAACCCGCGCTATGGAGCGGGTCATGAACGAGGGTCTCGCGGCCTTGCGCCGCCAGGTGATCAAGCCGATGGTGGAGCATGAGCTGCAGGAAATCCGAAACGAATTCAAAAAGCAGATCAAGGATTCGGTCAAGCTTGGCAACTACCTGGAAGAGGTCATGCACGATGTGCTCGAAAATCTGGAGCTGTTCCAGGTGGGCGACACCGAAGAGGAAGTCCGGCTGGAGGCGCTCGCTACCGTGCTGTCGCGCTACCGCGTTAACCTGGTCGTGGATAACCAGGGCTTGAGCGGTGCGCCTGTGCTGGTCGAGGACAACCCCCTGTTTCGCTCGCTGTTTGGCAGTATCGAGTACCAGTCGGATAACGATGTTCTGGTGACGGATTTCTCGCGCATCCGCGCGGGTAGCCTGCTCAAGGCAAACGGCGGGTTTTTGATGCTGCATCTGCACGATCTGCTGGCCGATGAACTCGTATGGGAAAAGCTGCGTCGCTTCCTGCGAAGCGGCCGCCTGCAGATTGAAGAGTCCGGCCTGCTGTATTCGCCGATTGCCGCAGTGTCACTGGAGCCCGAACCGGTGGATGTGGACGTCAAGATCATCCTGATTGGATCGGTCGAGGAATACTACGCCGTGCAGGAGGGCGACCCCGAGTTTGCGCGTCGTTTTCGCTGCAAGGTGGACTTTGCAGAAAGTTTTTCAGCAAGTGCGGATACCCGGCGTGCCTCGGCCGTTTTTGTGGCGCACACCTGCCGCAAGATGGGATTTCCCCATTTTTCTGCAGCGGCTGTCGCGCGCCTGCTGGAAGACTCCCACCGCGAAGTGGACGACCAGACACGCCAGAGTGCGATCTTCGCCCATACCGAGGCGTTGGTGATGGAAAGTGCGTCCATTTCCCGTGCGCGCGGCGGAACCCTGGTGGACGTGCAGGACGTCGAGGCGGCCCTGCGTGCCCGCAAGTACAGGCACGATTACCTGGAACAGCGCGAGCAGGAAACCATTGCAGACGGGGAACGGCTGCTTGTCCTGTGCGGCGAGAAGGTGGGGCAGCTCAATGGCTTGACCGTCATCGACCTCGGCGACTACCGATTCGGTTTTCCGGTGGGCGTTACGGCCCGTACCTATGCCGGCGACGAAGGCCTGCTCAGCGTTGAGCGCGAGGTGAAGCTTTCCGGACCCATCCATGACAAGGGGGTGCTTATCCTGCACAGCTACCTGTCCGCGCTGTTTGCCCATATCGCACCGCTGGCGCTCAATGCAGCTATCGTTTTCGAACAGGAGTACCACGGCGTCGAGGGCGATTCTGCTTCCTGCGCCGAGTTGTATGTGCTGCTTTCGTCCCTGTCAGGTCAGCCCCTCAAGCAGGGAATCGCCGTGACAGGGGCTGTCGACCAGCACGGCCAGATGCTGCCGGTGGGTGGCATCAACGAAAAAATCGAGGGCTATTTCCGAAGCTGTGAGACCGTCGGGCTCGATGGCAGCCAGGGCGTCCTGATTCCCCGCCGCAACCTGCGCCACCTGATGCTGGAGCGCAAGGTGGTGGAGGCTGTGACCCAGGGCCTGTTCCATATCTACACGGCCGAACATGCGAGAGAAGGCATGGAACTGCTCACCGGCATGCCTTTTGGCGAGTTGGGTTCGACGGGCGTTTACCCGCCGGACAGCGTGCTCGGTCACGCGCAGAAAACCCTGCAGGACTACCGGCGTGCCTGCCAGCTGTCGGGCCAGCACAAGCACGAGCGTAAACCCAGACAGCCGCGCTGACGGGGATTTGTCAGGTCCTATTTCTGCTTCGGGACCCGGCCCATCAGGTAGAACTCGGGATTGGGCTGCATGCCGCTGACGCTGGCCATGCGGTTGGACAGGCCAAAAAATGCGGTGATAGCCGCGATGTCCCAAGCGTCTTCATCGTTGAAGCCGTGCGCCTGCAGGGCTTCAAAGTCAGCGTCTTCGATCTGGTCGGCGTTCAGGCACACCTTCATGGCGAAGTTGAGCATGGCGCGCTGGCGCGCCGTGATGTCGGCCTTGCGGTAGTTCACCGCGACCTGGTCAGCCACCATTGGTTTCTTTTCATGGATGCGCAAAATAGCGCCATGTGCCACCACGCAATACAGGCAGTGGTTGGCCGCGCTTGTGGTGGTCACGATCATCTCTCGCTCGCCTTTGCTCAGAGAGCCATTTGGGTTGGAGCCTTCTTCCTTGAGCATGAGCGCATCGTGGTACGCAAAAAACGCGCGCCATTCGGCCGGGCGCCTTGCCAGTGCAAGGAAGACGTTGGGCACAAAGCCGGCCTTTTCCTGCACCTCCAGCACCTTGGCCTTGATGTCGTCGGGCAAGTCATTGAGTTGGGGGAATGGGTAGCGGCTCATGGTGGGGTCTCCGTTCGGTGATTGCATCATCGTAGAACTGCGGGGGAATAGGGTGTGGCCGACTAAAGGGCGGACAGGTCGGGCAAGTTCGTTATCCTCAGGCTTTTCAGGAGAACAACGATGCAAGATCAGCAATTCGACAAGGGCCTGGTCACCCGCAAGCAGGTGATGGGCGAGGACTTCGTGGCCCAGGCGTTTTCAACCATGACCGATTTCACCCAGCCGATCCAGGAACACATCACCGCCAAGGCTTGGGGTGATGTCTGGCAGCGACCGGGCCTGGACCTTAAAACCCGCAGCCTGATCACCGTGGCCATGCTGACGGCGCTGGGCAAGCAGCACGAACTCAAGGGCCATGTGCGCGGCGCGCTCAACAATGGCGCGACGCCGGGCGAAATTCAGGAAGTGCTGTTGCACGCTGCCGTGTATTGCGGCGTGCCTGCAGCGGTCGAGGCCTTCAGGACCGCCGCCGAAATGGTCGATGGACCGAAGAAGGCCTGAACCTCGCGCAAACGCGGTTTGCAGCCCATTTTTATAGGCTATTTTGACCTATAGCCCAATAACAACAGGCGTATATAGCTATCAAATTGATAGTATCAGCCAGCCATCACCTTGTGCACCAGATCGGCGGTGGTGGACGCTTTGTACTTGCGCATGAGGCGGGCTCGGTAAATCTCCACGGTGCGGTGACTGATGACGAGGGCCCGGCCAATTTCCTTGGAGGTCAGCCCGTCCATCAGGTGGGCGGCGACTTCACGCTCGCGCGCCGTCAGCTCTGCGGTCACCGGGCGGCGCGAGCTCAGGTCTTCAAAAGTCCAGATGCCGGCCTCATGGGGCGCGCTGCGGTTCAGCGCACGCCCGGTCACATGGCACCAGAAGGTTTCGCCCTTGCTGTGCCCATCAACGCGCTTCATGATGCGGTCGTCGGAGTACAAGCCCTTCGTATTCAGGATGGGAATCATGCGGGCGCCGATGCGCTCGTACTCGTCCACACTGGGATAGAGAATCAGGAAAGACTGCCCCGTGAGTTGCTCCCGGGTGGCGCCAAACATCTCGCACAAGTGCTGGTTGCAGTCCACAATAGAGCGGTTGCGAGACAACACCAGTCCCACCGGGGCCAGATCAAAAGCGAGCTGGTAATCCACTTTCATGGGGCTAACCTTTACGAAGAACTACGTATTTGAATAAGTAGTATCGTAATGGATGGGCTGGATGCTGAACGATACAAGGAGACTTTTTGTGAATAAACTTTTTCCCTCCGCCGCGGAGGCCCTCAAGGGCGTCGTCAGGGACGGCCAGTTGCTGGCCGTCGGCGGCTTTGGCCTGTGCGGCATTCCGGAGGCGCTGATTGATGCCTTGCGTGACAGCCAGGTCAAAAACCTGACCGTGATTTCCAACAATGCCGGTGTGGACGGTTTTGGTCTGGGCAAACTGCTGGAGACACGGCAGATCAAAAAAATGATTTCCAGCTATGTCGGCGAGAACAAGGAATTTGAGCGCCAATACCTCGCGGGCGAGCTGGAACTGGAATTCACGCCCCAGGGCACGCTGGCTGAAAAACTGCGCGCCGGCGGCGCCGGCATTCCGGCCTTCTTCACCAAGACCGGTGTCGGCACCCTGGTGGCCGAAGGCAAGGAACTGCGCGAGTTTGACGGCGAAACCTATGTGATGGAGCGCGCGCTGGTGCCCGAGGTCTCGCTGGTCAAGGCGCACCGGGCCGACAAGTCCGGCAACCTGCAATTTCGTCTGACCGCGCGCAACTTCAACCCGGCCGTCGCCATGGCGGGCAAGCTATGCATTGTGGAAGTGGAAGAAGTGGTGGAAACCGGAGAGCTCGAACCCGATTCGATTCATTTGCCCGGAATTTATGTACACCGCATCGTGCATAACCCCAACCCCGAAAAGCGCATCGAAAAAAGAACCCTCACCGAAAAAGCGGGAATCTGAAACTTTGCGGGACAGACCGCAGCCGCGAAGCGGCAAGCTCTGTCCTCAACTGGAGAAAATATGAGCTGGACCCAAGACCAAATGGCGGCACGCGCCGCCCAGGAACTCGAAGACGGGTTTTATGTCAACCTCGGCATTGGCATTCCCACGCTGGTGGCCAACTTCGTGCCCGACGACAAGGAAGTCTGGCTGCAGTCGGAAAACGGCATGCTGGGCATCGGCCCGTTTCCTACCGAAGACGAGGTGGACGCTGACCTGATCAACGCCGGCAAGCAGACCGTTACCACCATCAAGGGCTCGTCGATTTTTGGCAGTCACGAAAGCTTTGCCATGATCCGTGGCGGCAAGATCAACCTGTCCATTCTGGGCGCCATGCAGGTCAGTGAAAAGGGCGATCTGGCCAACTGGATGATTCCGGGCAAGATGGTCAAGGGCATGGGCGGTGCGATGGACCTTGTCGCCGGCGTCAAGCGAGTGATCGTCCTGATGGAGCATGTTGCCAAAAAGAAAGACGGCACCGAAGACATGAAAATCCTGCCGCAATGCACGCTGCCGCTCACCGGCGTGGGCGTGGTGGACCGCATCATCACCGATCTTGCGGTGATGGATGTGACGCCCGCAGGCCTCAAGGTGGTCGAGTTGGCGCCCGGTGTGACGCTGCAAGCGCTGCAGGCCAAGACCGGCGTGAAGCTGATCTGAGCACTGGTGAGGTTATTCCTCGGCTGGCGAAATCCTCTGATCAAGCGATAGACATAAAAAAACCGGGCACTTGTCCGGTTTTTTTATGTCTGAAACTGAATACTGGAGCGGGCTACCGGTCTCGAACCGGTGACCTTCAGTATGGGAAACTGACGCTCTACCAACTGAGCTAAGCCCGCTCTGGGCTTTGAAGAGTTCTGGCAGCCCCTTGCGGGTAACGGTCGATCCCAATATCGACCCCTGGCAGGCTTTCAATCACCGGATTGTAAGACCAGACAGAGGCTGTTTGCCCAAGGGGTCACGCTGTAATGGCTTGGCAATCCCTGAATTTTTAGAAAAATTTAAGTGTTTTTTGCCTGTAGCCTCCGAATAGCAGGCGTTAGAAGCTATCAAAAAAGGAGCATTCTAGGCCGGGTCAGCGCAGCATAACCCGATATCTGCAAGGCGGCCTGCACGCCTCGATCTTGAACCGGTCGCTGCATTCCCGGCTGTGGCCAGCCCACCGAATAATCCGGTTTGGGTCAGAAGTCTGCGGTTCATTTGAGAATGTCGCCCAAACACAGGTACTTCATCTCCAGATACTCATCAATCCCGTGGCTGGAGCCTTCGCGGCCCAAGCCTGACTGCTTGACGCCGCTGAGCGTTAACAGTGCCAGTTAATTGAGAAAAAGCTGAAAGATGATGCCATTGCCATTCGAGACAAGAACATAGTCGCCGCCAATTTGAACCCAGTGGTAGCCTCGGGGGGGGGCAGTCAGGCGGTGGCCGCGCCAATCATCAACCACGTATTGGCGGCTGCGATATTCGTTAGGAAGGCGCCTGCCTCTGCGGAGGTCATGGTTTGGGCCTGCACCACGCTCCTGATATTGCCTTTCGCCGTCTTGGCGAGCCTGATTGTCGCGGCGTCCGGGCTGATAGCCATGCCCACGGTTTTCGCTTTGCCCGCGGCGCTGGGCTTGATCATTGCGTCCGCGATCGTTCTGACCATCGTTACCTTGGGCGAACGTTGAACTGCTTGCCAGCAGACACAATGCAATGGCGGCAGAAGAAATAACTGATTTACTATTCATATAAGTTCCGTGTGGTGGTGACGGCGAGTGGCCTCAGGTACAACAGCTCTCTTCACGCGTGCGCCTTGTCATTCATCGTTCGGGCCTGCAACCGTGCTGCCCCTCAGTTGAGCCGCAGATCAAATCGACCGGCGCAGCTTGCCGACAGCCGGAAGCGTCCGCGAAGACACTAAGTTCCGACGGCAGGACTTGCTCAACCTGCGTCTGAAATCAGAAGGAGAGATTTTTCCCTACCCCCCGCTTCAGCCGTATCCCGGATTACTGCTTAGGCACCACCACAATAGTGCTGGTACCTGAACCTGAACCGGTTCTTCCGGTAGCACCCGTAGCACCGGTAGCGCCCGTAGCGCCGGTGCCAGTAGCACCCGTAGCGCCGGTGTATCCCGTGTCTCCGGTAGCGCCCGTAGCACCGGTAGCGCCCGTAGCGCCGGTGCCGGTAGCGCCCGTAGCACCGGTAGCGCCCGTAGCGCCGATGCCGGTAGCGCCCGTAGCACCGGTGTATCCCGTGTTTCCTTGATTGCCCTGCGGTCCCGCTGGCCCAGTGCATGCGCCTAGTCCGAGCAGCGCGAGCAGCAGAAGTGATGTCGTTGAATATTTCATGATGATTCCTCTTGGGTTGGCCGGTTGCCACGGATAGGGTCAACCTGGCTACTTCTATAAAAACACTTTAGGCCAGAAATAGCTGCCATCCCTTGGCGCAGATCGCCGTAGGACAAGCGGAGTCCTAAAGTACAACCTGCGCTGCTCAACTGCATCGGAATAGGTAGGATGGTAGAGCGCTTAAACCAACGTCGCTGTACGTGAAACCACCACTTCTTAAGTGACATCATGAATCAGCAGCAACCAGACTCATCAACTCCGCCAGGCCCAGCCACATGCCTGCAGGCCTCGGACACAGTAACCCGCGCATTGCCGCTGAATGGCTTCGTTTTGCCGGTATTTCAATGGGACAAAAAACCAGCTCGTCAAACCAGAAATCTGCGATGTCGGGCAAGAACGCAATAACTGACCTGCAGCCATGGTCCTGCGCGAGGATGGCAGCAAGATCGTGATCGGGTTCACGCGCAATACCGGCCTGGATCATGCATCCTCCAGTCGCTAAAGGTTCAGTGCGAGAAAGAAACCTGCAGGTGCCTCGCGTCAATAGGCTGGCGGTGAGGGGCGTCAGCCTGTGCCGGCGTGGGGTGGGGTGGAGTCGTTGATACTTTTTTGCGCGGGATCAGGCTTTGGCAGCTTGCTTGCGCTTTATTTCAAAATATCGCCCAGGCACAGGTATTTCAATTCGATGTATTCATCGATGCCATGGCTGGAACCTTCGCGGCCCAGGCCCGACTGCTTGACGCCGCCGAAAGGCACATGCTCGGTGGCCAGAACGCCGACATTGATGCCCACCATGCCGTACTCCAGTGCTTCGGCCACGCGGAAAATGCGTCCTACATCGCGGCTGTAGAAATAGCTGGCCAGGCCAAACTCGGTGTTGTTGGCGGCGTCAATCGCTTCCTGCTCGGTCTTGAAGCGGAACACGGGCGCAAAGGGGCCAAAGGTTTCTTCTTTGGCGCACAGCATGTCGGCGGTGGCGTCAGCCACCACGGTGGGTTCAAAGAACTGGCCCGCCAGCCGTTTACCACCCACCAGCAACCGGCCCCCCTTGGCCACGGCATCGTCCACATGACGCTGCACTTTTTCGAGCGCGGCTTCCTCGATCAGCGGGCCTTGGTTGACGCCGTCCTCGAAACCATTACCGACCTTGGCAGTCTTGACCTTTGCGGCGAATTTGGTGACGAACTCATCATAGACAGTTTCCTGCACATAGAGCCGGTTGGAGCAGACGCAGGTCTGGCCGGCGTTGCGGTACTTGCTGGTAAATGCACCTTCCACAGCGCTGTCGATATCGGCATCCTCAAACACGATGAACGGTGCGTTGCCGCCAAGTTCCAGCGACAGCTTCTTGACCGTGGGGGCCGACTGCGCCATCAGGATGCGACCGACTTCCGTGGAGCCGGTAAAGCTGATGTGGCGTACCACGTCGCTGGCGCAAATGATTTTGCCGATTGCAATCGAGTTCTGGCTGTCGGCCGTGATCATGTTGAGCACCCCGGCCGGAATACCGGCGCGCAGGGCCAGTTCGGCCGCCGCCAGGGCGGTCAGTGGCGTGAGTTCGGCCGGTTTGATCACCACCGGGCAACCCGCAGCCAGCGCTGGGGCGACTTTGCGGGTGATCATGGCCAGCGGAAAGTTCCAGGGCGTGATGGCCGCACACACGCCGATCGGCTGCTTGATGACCATCAGGCGGCGGTTGTTGTCAAACTGGGGCAGCGTCTCGCCATTGATGCGTTTGGCCTCTTCGGCATACCACTCGACAAAACTCGCGCCGTAGGCAACTTCACCTTTGGCTTCGGGTAAGGGCTTTCCCTGCTCGGCGGTCATGATGCGGCCCAGGTCTTCCTGGTTGGCCATGAGCAATTGGTACCACTTCATCAGGATGGCATGGCGCTCCTTGCCGGTTTTGCTGCGCCAGGCGGGCCAGGCCGCGTTGGCTGCGGCAATGGCGGTCTCGGCGTCCGCCGGGCCGAGGTTGGCGACGTCCGCCAGCTTCTCACCGGTGGCAGGATCCAGCACGTCGAAGCGGCTAGCGCCGGTCAGCCACTGCCCATTGATCAGTGCGTCGGTTTTGAAGAGGCTGGGGTCTTTGAGCAGTGAAATAGGGGAGGTTTTCATGTCCATGCTGTGTCTTTCAGTGGCTATGTGGGCTGCTGGATGTGGCAGTGCCCCGACGGGGATGAGAAATTCCAAGCATAGCGCCTAAGCCTGAAACACGCTGTAACCAGGGCAGTGTGCAAACTTATAATCAACAATTCAGACAAACCGGGCACTCTGGCCCTTTTTATCTCTTTTTAAATACCCCGTGCGGCTTGCAGCGCTGACTTGTTTGTCAGGGCGGCGGTCAGCCCCAACGAGCAAAACATGAGCACACCCACCGTCACTGTTGCCGACATCCGCAAGACGTTCCTCGACTTCTTTGCCTCCAAGGGCCACACCGTGGTGCCGTCCAGCTCGCTGGTGCCGGGCAATGACCCGACGCTGATGTTCACCAACTCGGGCATGGTGCAGTTCAAGGACGTGTTTCTCGGCGCCGACAAGCGCCCGTATGTGCGTGCGGCGTCGGTGCAGGCCTGCCTGCGTGCGGGCGGCAAGCACAACGACCTCGAAAATGTCGGCTACACCGCGCGCCACCATACGTTTTTTGAGATGCTGGGCAACTGGAGCTTTGGCGACTACTTCAAGCGCGAGTCGCTCAAGTGGGCGTGGGAGCTGCTGACCGAGGTGTACAAGCTGCCCGCCGACAAACTGTGGGCCACGGTGTACATCGATGACGACGAAGCCTACGACATCTGGACCAAAGAAATTGGCCTGCCGCCTGAGCGCGTGGTGCGCATTGGCGACAACAAGGGCGCCAAATACGCTTCCGACAACTTCTGGATGATGGCCGACACCGGCCCGTGCGGCCCGTGTAGCGAAATTTTCTTTGACCACGGCCCTGAAATTCCAGGCGGCCCCCCGGGCTCGCCGGATCAGGACGGTGACCGTTACATCGAAATCTGGAACAACGTGTTCATGCAGTTCGACATGCAGCCTGATGGCTCGGTCAAGCCGCTGCCCGCACCCTGCGTGGACACCGGCATGGGGCTGGAGCGCCTGGCCGCCATCCTGCAGCATGTGCACAGCAACTACGAGATCGATATTTTCGATGCGCTGATCAAGGCGGCGGCGCGCGAAACCGGCGAAAAAGACCTGGGCAACAAATCGCTGCGCGTGATTGCCGACCATATCCGCGCCACCGCGTTTCTGGTCAGCGACGGCGTCAATCCGTCCAATGAAGGGCGCGGCTATGTTCAGCGCCGCATCATCCGCCGCGCCATTCGCCACGGTTACCAGCTGGGCAAGAAGACGCCTTTCTTCCACAAACTGGTGCCTGACTTGGCCAAGCTGATGGGCGATGCCTATCCCAAGCTCAAGGCCGACGAACAGCGCATTACCGAGGTGCTCAAGGCCGAAGAAGAGCGCTTTTTCGAAACGCTGGAAATCGGCATGAAGATTCTGGAAACAGAAGTTTATGGTTTACATGGACAGGTGGTGATTAAAAACAAGAAGCTGAAGAAGCTTCCTGGTGGTATCGCGTTTATGTTGCACGACACATATGGCTTTCCTTTGGACTTGACGGCGGACGTCTGCCGCGAATGGGAAGTTGAAGTTGACGAAGCTGGCTTCAACGCCGCGATGGACAAACAGAAAAACCAGGCCCGCGCTGCCGGCAAGTTCAAGATGGACCGTGCCCTGGAATACAGCGGCAGCGGCAATAGCTTCACCGGTTATGAGCATCTTGAAGAAACTTCAAAAATCGTAGCACTCTACGCTGACGGCACGCCGGTTGCAGCACTAAAAACCGGTCAAAACGGCGTGGTGGTGCTGGACACCACTCCGTTCTACGCCGAAAGCGGCGGTCAGGTCGGCGATGAGGGCGATCTGGTCAGCGGCTCGGCGCACTTTGCGGTGGGCGACACACTGAAGATCAAGGCCGACGTGTACGGCCACCATGGCACGCTGGAGCAGGGCACGCTGAGCGTGGGCGATCATGTCACCGCGCGCGTCAATACTGCCGTGCGCGCCGCGACCGTGCGCAACCACAGTGCCACCCATTTGATGCACAAAGCCTTGCGCGAAGTGCTGGGCGCCCATGTGCAGCAAAAGGGCAGTCTGGTGAACGCCGAGCGCACCCGCTTTGACTTTGCGCACAACGCACCGATGACCGACGCGCAGATTCGCGAAGTCGAAGCCCGCGTCAACGCCGAAATCCTGTCCAACGTCGCCGCCGAGGCCCGCGAGATGGACATGGAAGCCGCCCAGAAGACCGGCGCGATGATGCTGTTCGGCGAGAAATATGGCGACACCGTGCGCGTGCTGAGCATTGGATCGAGCAAAGAGCTCTGCGGCGGCACCCATGTGGGCCATACCGGTGACATCGGTCTCTTTAAAATTGTCGCGGAGAGCGGTGTCGCCGCAGGCGTGCGCCGGGTGGAAGCCGTCACCGGGGAAAACGCCCTGGCTTATTTGCAGTCGCTCGAATCCACGGTGCAGTCCGCCGCAGGTTCCCTCAAAGCCAGCCCGTCTGAGCTGCAACACCGGATTGCTCAGATGCTGGACCAGGTCAAGCTGCTGGAGAAGGAAGTTACGTCACTCAAAGGCAAACTGGCTTCATCGCAGGGTGACGAGCTGATGACCCAGGCCGTGGAAGTGAAGGGCATCAAGGTGCTGGCTGCGCGGCTCGAAGGCGCTGACGCCAAAACGCTGCGCGACACGCTGGACAAGCTCAAGGACAAGCTCAAAACCGCGGTGATCGTGCTGGCGGCGGTGGAAGGCGGCAAGGTGCAGATCGCAGCTGGCGTCACCAACGACAGCACAGGCAAGGTCAAAGCGGGAGAGCTGGTCAACTTTGTGGCACAGCAGGTCGGCGGCAAGGGCGGCGGCAAGGCCGACATGGCCATGGCCGGTGGCACGGATGCCTCCAACCTGGATAACGCGTTGAAATCAGTGCAGGCTTGGGTGACTGAGCGCGTCTGACAAGGCCTGGACGGGTAGGATTGCTAGCTAATTAATAGCTGTCTTCGACCGTCCTTGTTGGGTTACAGACTGTTTTTATCAATAATAATCCCAGAGCGCCTTAAACCGATGCCCAGAACACAGCAAACCTGTGCTCGGCGTCGCTCCAGTGTTCTACCTGCCTGAACCCGGCTTGCTTCAGCAGCGCCATCATGTGCTCTGGCGTGTATTTGTATGAAGATTCGGTGTGGATGCGCTCACCTGCCCTGAAGCGGCGCCTATGGCCTGGCCAGTGCACGGCGAGGTCGTGCGTCGCCTCCAGATGCATTTCAATGCGCGACTGCGCGGCATTGAACAGCGCCACATGGCGCCATTGGCGAACATCAAAATCTGCCTGCAACAGGTCGTTGATGTTGAGTAGCAGGTTTTTGTTGAAAGCAGCCGTCACGCCCAACGCGTCGTCGTAAGCCGCTTCCAGCGTGGCCGCATCCTTGACCAGATCAATGCCCAGCAGCAGGCCGCGCGCCTTGCCTTGCGCGGGGTCGGCGATGTGCTGCAAAAATTTCAATGCCTGGTCGGGCTGAAAGTTGCCCAGGCTGGAGCCTGGGTAGAAAAAAACCCGATCATGCGCTTGAACCTCGTCCGGTAAAGCCAGCCCGGCTGAAAAGTCCATGCCCAAACCGATAATGTCGAGTGCCGGAAAGCTGTTTTGCACCTGCGCTGCAGCCTCCTTTAAAAAGTCCACCGAAATATCGACCGGCACGTACTGGCGCGGCAGCAGGTGGGGAATCAAGGCCATGGCTTTGGCGCAGTTGCCCGCGCCCAGATCAATCAGGCACGGGTTTTTGATGCCGTTTCTTGCCAGCGTTTCAGCGATTTGCGTGTGGCAGGCCTCAAAAATGCCCGCCTCGGTGCGCGTGGGGTAGTACTCGCTCAGGCCCGTGATGGCCTCAAACAGCTTGGAGCCCAGCGCGTTGTACAAATATTTGGGTGATACGCTGGCCGCTGCGGCCACCAGTCCCTGGCTCAACTCCTGCGCTGTGCTGGGGGCTTGCCCCGGCGTTGAGTCACTGTAGAGGTTGATGAACTGCGGAGATGAAGGTGGCCTCTCTAGCGAGAGGCTGGGGGGGGTGACAGGGTGGTTCAAGATCGGCCTAGCTGCAGTAAAAATAAAAACAGATCAAAAAAATAGATTTACAAGTAGTCTGGAGCGTGCAGGTCAGCTGCAACAATAATTCACTTTACAACAGCGCAGCAAGAGCTTGCTTGTTCGCGGGCGGCTGGGCTTTGCTACCCTTGCCCCCCATTCTTTGCCCAAATTCATTATCCGAGTGTTCTCCCATGCCTGAAAAATTCCCTTCCCGGCGCCATTTCCTGCAAGGTGCGCTTGCGGCCGCCAGCGCCGCTGCCTTGCCCCAGGTTGGCGCGCAAGGTTTGAAAGGTCCGGGGTTCGAGGTGTCCAAATGGTCCGGGCCGGTGTCGGCGTTTGGCTTGGTGGACACCACGGGCAAAACTTGGCGCCTGGCCGATCTGCGTGGCCGGGCGGTGCTGCTGAATTTTTGGGCCAGTTGGTGTGAGCCTTGCCTTGCCGAAATGCCGACGTTGCAGCAGGTGGCCGACTTTTACGGACCCGACAAATTGCTGGTGCTGGCCATCAACTTCAAGGAGCCGGCGGCCCGCGCGGTCCAGTTTGCCAAAAACACAAGTTTGACCCTGCCTGTGTTGCTGGACCACGATGGGCTGGCGGCGCGCCAATGGGGGGTGAAAGTGTTCCCGACCACGTTAACGCTGGACAGCCGGGGGCGGCCGCGTCAGCGCGTGCGGGGAGAGGTCGACTGGACCAGCAACGCGGCGAAAAAGCTGATTGCAGGCTTGCTCACGCCTTGAGTGACGGTTTAAGACCGTCCAGCAGGAAAGCAATATTCGCTACGGCGATAATTGCGGGGCCTTTCCCTGGCCGGGGGCTGTTTTTCAGCCACTGGCCCAGACTGGCAACAACTTCTCGGGGCACCTTTACATGTCCCGATGCACGTTACCCTTTCCTTATCCGGAGATCCTTTCATGACCACCGTACGCCGTACATTCCTTAAAAACACCGCCGCTGCTGCTGCAGCCGCTGCGCTGCCTTCCCTCAATTTCGCCCAGGCCCCCACACCGGTGCAACGCACCTTCGCACCCCAAAGCGGCGCTTGGCGCACCTTTGAAGTCACTACCCGCGTTGACATCGTCAAGCCGGAGGGCCTTATCCGGGTGTGGTTGCCGATTCCGTCGGTCAACAGCGACTACCAGCGTTCGCTGGAAAACAGTTTCACCAGCAACGGCACCACCCAGCTCACGCAGGATGGCCAGCATGGCGCCAAGATGTTGTACGTCGAATTTGCCGCCAACGAAGCCAGGCCGTTTGCCGTGCTGACCAGCCGCGTGCAGACGCAAAACCGTGCGGCGGACTGGTCACAAAAAACCGCTGCTTCTGAAGACGCCGACACCTTGCGTTATTTCACGCAGCCTTCCGCATTCATCCCGACCGACGGCATCGTGCGTAAAACTGCGTTGGCGGCCACGCAAGGCGCCAGGACCGATGTTGAAAAAGCCCAAAAAATTTACGACTGGATCGTCGCCAATACCTACCGCGAACCCAAGGTGCGTGGCTGCGGAGAAGGCGACATCCAGACCATGCTGGAAACCGCCAACCTCGGCGGCAAGTGCGCCGACCTGAACGCGCTGTTTGTGGGGCTGTGTCGCGCCGTGGGTGTGCCCGCGCGCGACGTGTATGGCATTCGCCTGGTGCCCTCAGCGTTTGGCTACAAAGAGCTGTCAGGCAATCCCGCCAGCCTCAAGGGCGCGCAGCATTGCCGCTCAGAGGTCTACCTCAAGGGCTACGGCTGGGTAGCGATGGACCCGGCCGACGTGGCCAAGGTGATGCGTCTGGAAACCGCAGACTGGATCAAAAATACCACCAACCCCGTGGTGGCCCCGGTGAACAAGGCGCTGTTTGGCGGCTGGGAAGGCAACTGGATGGCCTACAACACGGCGAGCGACGTGGTGCTGCCCAAGTCAAGCGGCGAGAAGGTCCATTTTTTTATGTATCCCGTCGCCGAAAACGCAGCAGGGCGCTTTGACTCTTATGCGCCGGATGATTT
>DFWY01000158.1 GCA_002381615.1 Polaromonas sp. UBA4122
CTTGGGTCCTGTGTCTGTGGGAAGTCTTACCCTGGCGGTGGGACGGTTGAAATGGATGTTGACAAGATCAAGCAGTTCCTGCTCGATGGATTCGAGGGGATGAACGCGCTGTTTGATAAACACGGCTTCCCTGAGGCTGAGCTCGAATCAATGAGCCGCGGCCTGATCGAAGTGATGGAGCAGGCGGGATTGGCATAAGCTGTTACGCAAATTGCCGGCCGCCGTTTCCTTGAACAAATCGTTCGTGTGCGATATACAAAAGGTATGCACATCAACACTGACACCCCCGATACCGGCCCCACACCGAGCCCGGAACAGCGAAACGTCTTCATCGACTGCGAGTTCACGGACATGGCGGACCCGAAGCTCCTGTCTATCGGGCTCGTGGCGGATGACGGTCAAGAGCTCTATGTCGAGCTTACCGGCGCCTCGCACCTGGCCGGCGCCTCCACTTTTGTGCTCGACACCGTTGCGCCTCAGTTCGGCCTGGTGCCGCACCAGGAGACATCTCTCATTGACATTGGCAAACGCGTCGGCGACTGGCTGCTTGCGCTCGGGGAGGCGTCAGTCACCGTTTGTTATGACTACCACGCCGACATGGACCTACTCGAGCACACGCTGCGTTCGGCGGGACTCTGGACTCGGCTGAGTCCCGTACTCAAGCCAACTCACGTAGGCTACCTTATCGGCGAGTCCGATGTCGAAAAAGTAATGGAGGCGTCCTGGAGGGCTTCGTTCGCCGCCAATGGGATCGACCGTCACCATGCGCTTGCTGATGCCCGGGCCTTGAGAGCCGGATACGTTTGCATGCACGGCGGCGGGCCGTCGACTCATCTCGGGCGCTTTGATGGCGAGGGCATCGCAGGAATCCCGGACCCAGGAATCGAGGAGCTGACGCCGGCCCAGGTTGCCTGGTTCGACGGCGGTGGCGTCACGAGCCTTCAACGGTTCAATGACGACATGGCCGAGGACGGCATGGACGCGCCCGATGGCACAGCGGTGCTGTTCCTGGACATTGACGACGTCCTCTGCCTGTCGGACCCGTACGGCGGTTACGACGCCATCGATGCGATTCGCTCGAAGCATCCGAGGCCGGAGTTGGTTTTCCGGTATCTCTTTCACCTTCCCGCCGTCGATGTGCTGAAGTCCGTTCACGAACAGATGGAAGGCCGGGTCCGGTATGTCATCACGTCAACCTGGAGGCAACACCTGACCTGCAGCCAGTTCTCCGAAATCATGCGGCGCAGCGGACTCGGCTTCGTAGCCGACAACCTGGAGCGCAAGGGTTGCGGGTCAACGGTGGTGTGGCCCGAACGGACCCGGTTGAACGAGATTGCGGAGTGGCTGCAGCGGCACGGCAAGGGCGAGCCGTTCGTTGTCGTCGATGACACGTTCAGCGGACAGTCACTGGCAGCGGCGCGTCAATATGCAGGCGGGCCGTTTCATCGTCGCATCGTGTTGTGCGACGAGAACGTGGGCTTGTTGCCGGAGCATGTCACCCTGATAGTCGAGGCTTTGCGTCGACGCTGAGAAAGCTGGAGGGCTGCCGCTTCGGTGTGTTCCAGCAACGTCAGCAATAATGAAACATGCAAAGGACTTCGGACTGGGTTGTCAATACAAACGGCCCACAATCATCACAGGCTAGCATCAATTAAGCACCACAACACCAGCATCCACTTATGTTCGCTAGTGAACGGTATGCGTAACGAAACCTGGAAACAATATGCAAGACTCCAAAATCGCAGCATCGTCATGTGCGTGGACTCGGTTGCCCGGAATTTTAAACGCATGATTACAGACTTTTGCCGACAAATTCGGTCCCTGCGACTGTGCGTGGGTGTCGCAGCCCTATGCGCGATTCAGAACGCGTGGGCAGCGCCAGGCATAGATCTGGTTGACGCCTGGCATGCGGCCCAGAGCCACGAAGCCAGCTATTCTGCCGCCCGAGCGGCCAATGTGGCCGCACAAGAAAAGAAGGCCCAAGGCGACGCATTGCTCGCGCCCCAGGTCTTGCTGACATCGTCGGCATCGCAGGCCTCGCAGTCCTACCGACCGGGCGATGTCACTACCAAGGTGAGCACGGATCAATATGGTCAGCAATATCGCGCGGCTGTGGTCCTGGTCAAACCACTGTACGAGGCAGGTAAATCCGTAACCCGCGAGCAGTTGTACCGTGAGGCGGCTCAGGCTGAGGTGACATTCAAGCAAGCCGAGCAAGACCTGGGGCTGCGAACGGCAAAAGCCTACTTTGAAGTGCTTGTTGCCACCCAAAGTCTGGACTTGCTGCGTGCCCAGAAGCAGGCGATATCGGAGCAACTTGATCTGGCGTCACAGTCCTACGATCTGGGTCTGATGACAGCCAGTGATGTGAACGATGCCCGTGCCAAACTCGATGGTGTCGTTGCCTTAGAGATCGCAGGGCTCAACGATCAGGAAGGCAAGCAGCTTGTCTTTCGCCAGTTGACCGGACTGGACCCCACGCAGCTTGTGGCCATGTCCGACCACATGCCGTCATCGGTGCCCGAATTGCAAGCGCTAGATGACTGGTTGGCTCGGGCGCAGGCAAACAATCTTGCTATCCAGGCGACGCAGCTCTCCGTCGAGATCGCGCATTTGGATATTACACGCTATACGCTTCGCAACTCCCCCATATTGGAGCTTGTCACATCTGCCGGGCGCAACTGGGATGTCGGGAGTATCTCGGCATCCGGCGGTCGCGATATCAGCAACAACGCCGCCATCGGTTTGCAGCTATCGATCCCACTGTATGACGGCGGTGATCGCGCGTCCCACCTGCGCCAAGCATTGGCGCTGGAAGATCAGCAGCGTTTCACATTGGACGCGGTACGCGCGGATACTGATCGCGCCACCCGATTCTTCTTTGCAGCGGTGCGCGACAACTCCCTGCGGGTGGCTGCGCTGGACCAGGCACGTATTTCGAGCTCGGCTGCGCTGGAGTCCACCCGGATTGGCCGTGAAGTCGGCGTGCGCACCATCATTGATGTGTTGAACGCGCAGCAGAATGTGTACCAAACCCTGTACAACTTGACCTCAGCACGCTACGACCACCTCTTTAGCAGGATTCAATTGTGGGCAACCGCTGGAGCGCTCGACGAGTCCGTCTTGCGCAAGGTTACAGATGACATGGCAAGACCATGAACTACCGGATTAGGACATGCAAAACAAGAAAATGAAGATCATTTGGGGCGCTGTTGGAGTATTGGTTGCCCTGCTGGTGGTATGGCTCGTGCTGTCTTTCGGGAAAGCCGCGAATTCATCCAGGCAGAATGCAAAGCCCACGCCACCGGTCAATGTCAGCGTCGTCAATGCCCTGGCCAGCGATTTACCCATTCTGTTGACAACCCAGGGCCACTTGGTGCCGCTCAATCTTGTGGACATCCGGCCACAGGCAAACGGCATTGTCCAACACGTCCATTTCAAAGAGGGTGATGAGGTCAAGGCTGGGCAGTTGCTGTTCACGCTCGACGCCAGCGACGCCGATTCCCAACTGGCACGCGCCAACGCTCTGGCTGAGCAAATCAAGGCTCAGGTGGATGACGCCGAACGTGACGTTGCGCGCACACGCAAACTGGCGAGTTCCAAATTCCTCACGTCCAGCGCGGTCGACACGACGCTTAGCAAGCTGGAGTCGCTCAATGCGCAACACCGTGCAGCAGTCGCCGATATTCAGAACGCGCGCACCGTGTTGGGACGCACGCACATTTCGGCACCCATCAATGGGCTCGCCGGCGCTTTGAGCGTCCACCCTGGCACATTTGCACAGATCGGGGCCACCAACGCGGCTTTGGTCACCATTGTCCAATTTGATCCCATAGGTGTTGAGTTCACGTTGGCCGAACAAAACCTCTCCGACGTGCTGGCGGCAAAGGCAAAGGGGGTGGTTCAAGTCTTTTTGGAGTCAGACGACGGCGCTCGCATCAGCGGTCAGCTCGTGTTCATCAATAACACCGTGGCCACCGACACCGCAACGATCACCATGAAAGCGGCCTTTCCGAACGCCGCCAAGACCTTGTGGCCTGGCGCGTTCGTGCGCTTGGTCATCAGCGCCGGGACGCGACCTGGGTCCATTGCCTTGCCGCCGGCGGCGGTATTGGAGGGGCCGGATGGACGATTTGTCCAGGTCGTGGGAGCCGATAGCAAAGTTGCGACGGTTCCTGTCAGCTTGCTGCGCATGCAGAATCAACTGGCGGTAGTTGCCGGCCTCAAAGGTGGTGAGCGCGTGGTATCGGAAGGTGGCAAGAATCTGAAGCCCGGCATGCTGGTTCACGCCATTGACACGGTGAGTGCACCCAAATGAACATTTCGCAAGCCTGCATGGAGCGACCCATTGCGACGATGCTGTTCTGGCTCAGCGTGATTGTTGCGGGCGCAGTGGCCTGGACCCAACTGCCGCTGTCTGCGCTGCCGAAATACGACACCCCAACGATACAGGTCACCACAGCGCTTCCTGGTGCCAGTCCGGAGAATATGGCAACGTCGGTCGCAACGCCCCTGGAAAAGCAGTTCTCTTCGATACCCGGTTTGTTGACGACGAGCTCAGCGAGCATCCAGGGTGAAACCAAAATCGTCCTTGAATTCGACCCCAGCCGGGATATCGATGCCGCAGCCGCCGATGTGCAGGCCGCGCTGTTTCGTTCCACCCGGTCGTTGCCGTCGGAGCTGCCGTCCCCGCCGTCTTACTCAAAAGTCAATCCGGCGGATGCGCCCATTCTGCTCATAGGCTTGAGCGCCCCGACCTTGTCGTTGGCTGAGCTGAACGCCTACAGCGACAACCTGATCGTACCGGCCTTGTCGACGCTCAAAGGCGTCGCCCAGGTGCAGGTTACGGGCCAAAAGCGCTACGCGGTGCGCATTCAGGCGGATCCGGCCCGGCTTGCGGCCGCCGATCTGACCCTGGGAGATCTGTCTACCGCTTTGCAGAACGCAAACTCCAATTCGCCCATTGGCCAACTGGACAATCAGCGGCAGTTTCTGGCCGTTCAGATGAGCGGAGCACTGATGAACGCGGCCGACTTTGCTACCGTCGTCGTGGCAACGCGGCAGGGCAGGGCAGTTCATCTGGGCGACGTAGCCCATGTCTTTGACAGCATCGAGAACATCCAGAACACCAGCGAGATCAATGGGCGCAATTCGATTCTGCTCAATGTGCGGCGCCAGCCCGATGCCAATACCGTGCAGGTTGTTGACGCCATCCGGCAAATGCTGCCCAAACTCCAAGCGCAACTTCCCAAGTCCGTGACTCTGGTAACGTTGAGCGATCGCTCGATTTCGATCAGGCAGGCGATCCATGACGTCAATTTGTCTATGCTATTGACGATTGGCCTCGTTGTTCTTGTCATTCTGCTGTTTCTGCGGCGGTTCGCGGCGACGTTTATTCCGTCGATCACCGTGCCGATTGCACTGCTGGGCGCATTCGGCATGATGCTTGCGCTGGGCCTCAGCATCAACAACATTTCGCTGATGGGCCTGACCATTTCGGTCGGACTGGTGGTTGACGATGCCATCGTCGTGCTCGAAAGCATCGTTCGCCATATTGAAGAAGGTATGAAGCCGTACGAGGCGGCGGTCAAAGGCGCGCGCGAGGTGGGTTTTACCGTGATGTCCATTTCCATCTCTCTCATCGCCGTATTTATCCCAATATTTTTTATGCCCGGCACGATTGGTCGGCTCTTTCATGAATTCGCCATCGTGGTGTCCCTGGCCATTCTGGTATCGGCCGTGGTGTCGCTGACGCTGATTCCCATGCTGGTGCCCATGCTCATCACTGAAAAGAGTCTGCACCGTCCAGTATCCAAATGGAGCCAGTCCGTCGAAACCGCCTTCCAGAAACTGCTGGCCGCGTACGCACGCGGCTTGCTGGTTGCGCTGGCCCACCGTAACCTGGTTCTGCTCATTGGTCTGGCGACGATTGCCCTGACGGGATGGCTTTACGTCATTTCGCCCAAGGGGTTCTTCCCGCAGGAAGACATTGGACAAATCGTGGGAAATGTTGATACACCGCAGGACATGTCGTACACCGGCCGCCTCGCCGTCATTCGCCAGCTACAAAAGACGGTGATGGCCGACCCGGCGGTACTGAATGTCGCCACCAAAATCGACCACGACACAACCCAATTGGTGATTGACCTCAAAGCAAAAGGAGATCGACCGGCTATGGCCGACGTGGTACGCAAACTGCGCGCGGAAACGTCTTACCTGCCCAGCATTCAGGTGTTCTTCAGTCCGGTGCAAAACCTGCGCATAGGAGGACGCAGTGCCAAGAGTACTTACCAATACACCCTGCAGTCGGTGAGCCCGAATGACCTCGACGTGTGGGCTCAAAAGCTGGCGACCGCTTTGGCGAGTTCCGGCGTGTTGCTGGACGTCAATACGGACCTGCAGAAGAGCGGTCTTGAAGCGCGGTTGAGCGTGGACCGCGACAAGGCAGCGCTGCTTGATGTCGACATGGCAACCTTGCGCAGCACGCTGTACGCGGCGTACGGCAGTCGCCAGGTCTCGACCATTTATGCTCCAGAGGACAGTTACAAGGTCATTATGGAGGTAGCCGATCAAAACAAACGGGACGAAAGCGACCTGCTCCAGCTCCAGGTCCGCAGCCGATCCGGCAAGTCCGTGCCGCTGAGTGCCCTGGCCACGGTTACCCGTGGAAACGGCATCATCGCCATCAACCACCAGGCCCAGTTGCCGGCCGTAACGCTGTCTTTCGATCTGGCCCCCGGAAAATCATTGTCCGATGCCGCGCAGGCTATTGCTACGGCCGAACGCCAGTTGAACACACCGGCCACGATTTTTGGTTCCTTCAGTGGTCAGGCCGCGCTGTTCCAGCAATCGCAATCCGCGCAACTCTGGCTTATCATCATTGCCGTGGCCGTGGTCTATGTGATTCTCGGAATGTTGTACGAGAGCTGGATCCATCCGGTAACCATTTTGCTTGGCGTTCCATCGGCAGCCGTGGGTGCGCTGCTGG
>DFWY01000094.1:0-16737 GCA_002381615.1 Polaromonas sp. UBA4122
ATGGCGGGCGCGGATTGAAACTTTAAAAGTCGACATCGGCCGATTGCGCGCTGGCGGTTCCCCCGCGCGAGCGGGGGTATTCGCACTGGCCTTACGCCTACGAGCCACTGTCAAAGATAGGCTGCAACCGGGCAAGAACTTCTTCAAGAAAGTCGTCCCCAACATCTTCAACAAAACGACCACCGCGTGCAGCCAGGTCAATGGTTCGAGGTTGATTGCACATCACCACGCCTTGGGTCTCACAGCCCGTGCCCATCAGCGTAACGGCAAAGCCTGCGTAGCGGGACTGCTGACCGCCTTGCGTGACCGGACAAACAATGCACAAACCCAGACGGTTGAACTCTTTTTCTGATACGACGAGAACAGGACGCGATCCCTGTTGCTCGCGGCCCGCTGTCGGGTTGAGATTTGCGAACCAGATTTCGCCACGTGAAGGAATACGCATCAATGCCCCTGTACGCCATCTTCCAGGCCAACAGCAGGTGCATTAAGCCATTCTTGTTCATCGACGGTGATCGGCAACGCCGGATTGCATTGCGCCAGCAAATCAGCGAGCTTGTAGCGTTTCTTTTTTTTCGGGACGACAATCAGACGACCTTGCTGAACGTCGATGTCCACCTGTGAACCTGATTGCAGATGAACAAGCTCTAAAAGACGTTTGGGTATCGCCATGACGACGGAGCCGCCAACGGTGCGAAGTGTTGCTGTAGGCATGGCATGAACCTCAAATAAAGTTACACAATAGTATAACTTTTTCAGTGGTGCCATCAATAGGTTTCGCTCAAAAAAAGCTGCTCCATGGAGAATGCAGGGTTCGCTCATGCGAAGAATGGTCAAATTATTTGTTGAGTCAAATCGACCTGCAGCCCACGTTTATTGGGCGCGAGATGCTATAAAAAACATAGCGCTTTTGACGCCAACCGCCGTCATGAGCAGTGAGCCCAGTACATGCAGCAGGGCAGTGCCTACGGCCATGCCGTAGCGTTCTTCCATCAGGAAGATCACGACCTCCGCTGAAAATGTGGAAAACGTCGTGAGTCCACCCAAAAAGCCGGTGACCAGCAGCAGGCGCCAGACCGGGTCAAGCTGGGGCATGGACTGGAAAATGGCGATGGCCACGCCGATCAGGTAGCCGCCGATCAAATTGGCGGCCAGGGTCCCCCAGGGGATGAGTCCTCCGGGGCTCAGCCACAAAGCCAGGCCCCAGCGGGACAATGCGCCCACAGAGGCACCTATACAGATTGCAATGACAGGCAGCATGATGAGGTAGAAGTTGTTAGCGGGACAATGCAGGCATGACTTTAACCGCAGCGGTGATGTGGGTGTGGCCCGGCTGCCTTGGGCGTGCCCACCAGGCTGCGCGCGCAGCAGCTTCCTTTTAAGAATCCTGGAATTCAAATGAAAAAACTTTGGCAGTTCTGGATCGATCGCGGCGGCACATTCACCGACGTTGTGGCCAGGAAACCCGACGGTTCACTCATCACGCACAAGCTGCTGTCCGATAACCCGGAGCAATACCGCGATGCGGCGGTCGCCGGTATTCGGCATCTGCTGGGCCTGAAAGCCGGCGAGCCGGTCAGTGCCGATGTGGTGGACTGCGTGAAGATGGGCACCACGGTGGCCACCAATGCGCTGCTCGAGCGCAAGGGCGAACCGACCCTGCTGGTCACTACGCGTGGCTTTAGGGATGCGCTGCGCATTGCCTACCAGAACCGCCCCCGGCTGTTTGACCGCCACATTGTGCTGCCCGAACTGCTTTACAGCGCCGTGGTGGAAGCCCGGGAACGCGTGGGTGCGCAAGGCGAGGTCCTTCAGCCGCTGGATGAAGTGCTATTAAAAAATGAGCTGCTTGCGCACTACCAGAATGGGCTGAGAGGCGTTGCGATTGTCTTCATGCACGGCTACCGCTATACCAACCACGAAAAGGCCGCCAAGCGCTTGGCGCAGGAAGTGGGTTTCACGCAGATCAGCACCTCGCACGAGACCAGCCCGATGATGAAATTTGTCAGCCGGGGTGACACCACCGTGGTGGATGCTTACCTCTCACCCATCCTGCGTCGCTATGTGGAGCAGGTGGCTGGCGAGATGCCGGGGGTCAAGCTGTTTTTCATGCAGTCCTCGGGCGGGCTGACCGATGCGCATGCCTTCCAGGGCAAGGACGCGATACTGTCGGGACCGGCAGGTGGCATCGTCGGCATGGCGCGTACGGCGGCTATCGCCGGCATTGAGAAGGTGATTGGCTTTGACATGGGCGGCACGTCCACCGACGTGTCGCATTACGCGGGAGAGTTTGAGCGAGAGTTTGAAACTCAGGTGGCCGGTGTGCGCATGCGCGCGCCGATGATGAGCATTCATACCGTGGCGGCGGGCGGCGGCTCCATCCTGAAATTTGATGGTGAGCGCTTTCGCGTCGGGCCGCAAAGTGCGGGCGCCAACCCGGGGCCTGCCAGCTACCGGCGCGGTGGACCGCTGGCGGTGACCGATGCCAATGTGATGGTGGGCAAGGTTCAGCCGCGTTACTTTCCCAAGGTGTTTGGTCCCCATGCCGATGAGCCGCTGAGCTTTGAGGCGGTGCAGGCCCAGTTCAAGGAACTGGCTGTGCAGACCGGCCGCAGCGCCGAGGAGGTGGCGGAAGGTTTCATCAACATTGCCGTGCAGCAGATGGCCAACGCCATCAAGAAAATCTCGGTAGCGCGCGGCTATGACGTAACGCGCTACACGCTGCAGTGTTTTGGCGGCGCGGGTGGGCAGCACGCCTGTCTGGTGGCCGATGCGCTGGGCATGACGCGGGTGTTTGTGCATCCGCTGGCGGGTGTTTTAAGCGCCTACGGCATGGGCCTGGCCGACCAGAACGTGATTCGCGAGCAGGCGGTGGAGCTCAAGCTGTCGGCGGCCACGCTGCCCGAAATTGCCGACAAGCTCAATGGCCTGGCCGCCACGGCTGAAGCCGAACTGCAGCGCCAGCAGGTCAGTACGGGTGCCATCACCATGCACCGCCGCGTGCATGTGCGCTACGAGGGCAGTGACTCTGCGCTGGTAGTGCCTTGGCATGAGGCCCCGACGCTTGTCGCTTCGCATACTGCGCTGCCCCCCGAGGGGGCGTCGCTTGTTTGGGGTGGCCCGGCGCGGCGCGCGGCTGTGACAGTGGCGCAGATTGAAGCCGGGTTTGAAGCCGCCTACCGCCAGCGCTTTGCCTTTTTGATGCAGGGCAAAGGCTTGGTCGTTGAAGCCGTGTCGGTGGAAGCGGTGGTGGCGGGCGATGCACCGGCTGAGCCGCACCACGCGATGCACGAGCCGCGCGAAGTGCCATGCCGCGAAACGGTCCGCATGTATTCCAGCGGGCAGTGGCACGATGCCGCGCTGGTGGTGCGTGAAGACCTGCAACCGGGCGACATCATTGCAGGCCCGGCCATCATCGCCGAGAAGAATACCACCACGGTGGTCGAGTCCGGCTGGGAAGCCACCTTGACGGCTTTGGACCATCTGGTGCTTGAGCGCCGGGGAGAGCGTGCGACTAAATTTGCAGCGGGCACGACGGTGGATCCGGTGCTGCTGGAAGTGTTTAACAATCTCTTCATGAACATTGCCGAGCAGATGGGCCTGCAGTTGCAAAACACGGCCTACTCGGTCAACATCAAGGAGCGCCTGGACTTCAGCTGCGCGCTGTTTGACATCGAGGGCAACCTGATTGCCAACGCACCGCACATGCCGGTACACCTGGGCTCCATGGGCGAAAGCATCAAGACCGTGATCCGCGAGAACGCGGGAACCATGCAGCCGGGCGATGTCTATGTGCTGAATGACCCCTATCACGGGGGCACGCACTTGCCCGACATCACGGTGATCACGCCGGTGTATGTGGGTACTTCGCTTCAGAACGATACGCCCACGTTTTATGTCGGCTCGCGCGGCCACCATGCCGACATCGGAGGCATCACGCCAGGTTCGATGCCGCCGTTTTCAACGCGGATTGAAGAAGAGGGCGTGCAGATCAACAACTTCAAACTGGTCGCGCAAGGTGTGCTGCGTGAAGCCGAGATGATCGCGTTGCTAAGCGGCCATGCCGTCGCCGGGCCGCCCCAAGACGGCACAGCCCCCCCGGGGGGCAGCACAGCACACGCAGTGGCAAGCGTGGGGGCCAAATACCCCAGCCGCAATCCGCAGCAGAACATGGCTGATCTGAAAGCGCAGATTGCCGCCAATGAAAAGGGCGTGCAGGAGCTGCGCAAGATGGTGGACCAGTTTGGTCTGGACGTGGTGCTGGCCTACATGCGCCATGTGCAGGACAACGCCGAAGAGTCGGTGCGGCGCGTTATCACGTACCTGAAAGACGGCAGCTTTACCTTGCCGCTCGACAACGGCGCGCAGATCAGCGTGGCGATTCGGGTGGACACGCACAAGCGCAGCGCCGAGATTGACTTCACCGGCACCTCGGCGCAGCAAAGCAACAACTTCAATGCGCCTACGGCGGTGTGCATGGCGGCCGTGCTGTACGTGTTCCGCACGCTGGTGGACGACGACATTCCGCTCAATGCGGGTTGCCTGAAACCGCTCAAGGTGATCATCCCTGGCGGCTCCATGCTGAACCCGAATCCGCCGGCTTCGGTGGTGGCGGGCAATGTGGAGACATCCACCTGCATCACTAACGCGCTGTATGGGGCCTTGGGGGTGATGGCGGCCAGCCAGTGCACGATGAACAACTTCACTTTCGGCAATGAGCGCTATCAGTATTACGAAACCATCTCGGGTGGCTCCGGCGCCGGTGGCGTGACAGACGACACGGGCCATGTCGTTTCGGGTTTTAACGGCACGTCGGTGGTGCAAACCCACATGACCAACTCGCGCCTGACCGACCCCGAGGTGCTGGAGTTCCGCTTTCCGGTACGGCTGGAGAGCTACGAGATCCGCCAGGGCTCGGGCGGTGCCGGGCGCTGGACAGGCGGCAATGGCGGCGTGCGGCGCGTGAAATTTCTGGAGCCCATGACCGCCAGCATTTTGTCGAATGGTCGCAAGCACGGGGCTTTCGGCATGGCCGGCGGCGGGCCGGGCCAGGTGGGCCGCAACGTCGTCATGCGGGCCAGCGGCCAGATCGAAGCGCTGGACCATATCGGCCAGACCGAGATGCAACCCGGTGACCTGTTTGAAATCCACACGCCGGGCGGCGGGGGCTTTGGCAGCACTTGATCACTGCTGTCCAGATGACGGTGCAGGCCAGAATTTTTAGTAAAAAGAGGCTTTAGCCCAATAAGGGCGGGTGCAGGAAGCTATTTATTCAATAGCAGATGGGGTGAAGCCGGGGCGCTGACTCAGCAGCAGGCGCCTGGCGCGGTGCCTTGCGGCTCATCAAATGGCAGGCTGCGTTGGGAACTAACCGGACAAGCATGCGTCGAACTTATACTGTCTTCTCGGCAAAGCCGGCGGATTACCCATTGGATTTACTCAGAGGCCTGTGCTGATGACACTGGTCTTTTTTGCCGTGTACGTGGCCGTCACCGCGCTGTCCTTGCCGGGCGCTGCCATCATGACGCTGGCGGCCGGTGCATGGGGTACTGTCGTGGTGTCCTTCGCCTCAACGCTGGGCGCGCAAATACCACGCGTGGAAACGAGGTTGAAATGAAGCTGCTTTGCTCCACATCACGCCATGCCCGGTGCCGAAACGCTATTATTTCAATAGCTGCTTGCGCTCTGTGGACGGGCGCTAGAGCTGCTTCTGATGATAATTTAGCGCCGCTCGACGCAACTTCTGCCGCGCTGGCCCAGCCCGCAGTGCAAGCCCTGAGTGCTTTCTCTTTGGCCACCAGTTCCGAGCCACCTGCGCCGTGGCGCGTGGTAGGCCTGCCCAAAGGGCGCAAGCCGCTTACGCGTTTTGACATCACCCCGATCGACGGCCGCCCGGTGCTGCGTGTGGAAGCTTCAAAGTCCTATGGCAATTTGGTGCACCCGCTGCCGCACGCCGTTCCTGCTCCCGGCACGCTGCTGCGCTGGCGCTGGCGGCTGGATGAGCCGCTGCGCGAGGCCGACCTGCAGCGCCGCGAAGGTGACGACAGTCCGCTCAAGGTCTGTGCGCTGTTCGACATGCCACCGGAGCAGCTGGGGTTCATCGAACGCAACCTGCTGCGCCTGGCGCGCGCGGCCAGCGGCGAAAACCTGCCTTCCGCCACGCTGTGCTACGTGTGGGACCATTCCCTGGCGCCTGGGACACTGCTTCACAACGCCTATACCCATCGCGTGCGCATGATCGTTCTGGACAGCGGCGAACAGCGCCTGGGCCAGTGGGTCACGCACTCACGGGATTTGGCCGCCGATTTCCGCCATGCCTTCGGCCATGAAAGTGCCACTGTGCCACCGCTGGAGGCAGTGCTGGTTGGCGCGGACGCCGACAACACTGGCGGCCACAGCTTGGGCTATGTCGGGGATGTCACGCTGTCGCCATGACTCGACCATTGGACGTGGCTGGCGGGCAGCGGCCTGGCACTGGATGACGCCGGCTTCGTGGCCGTCAACAGTTTTCAGCAAAGTACCAGTCACCCGCATGTATTTGCCGCTGACGATGTGGCCAGCCGCGTCGATGTGCAGCACCCGCGAAGCGGTGAATATGCGGTGGGCGCTACGCCATTGCCGCGTGGGGCGGCATCAGCCTCGAAGGCCGTTGGGTGTGGAACTGGAAAGACCGCATTGACCGCCAGTTTGTGGCCAAGTGCACCCAATGAATCTTTCCAAACACCAGACGCACCACCGCAGCCAAGCTACCCCCCTGCGCTGGCCTAGGCAGGCATGGATATGTGGAAAGAGATGGCCTTGACTGACCTGATGGAACTGCTTAAGTGCTATTAAAATAATAGCTGTCTGCACCCGTTGTTATTGGGCCATAGGCAAAAATAGCAATAAAAGACCCGCCAGTTGGCGGGTCTTTGAGGCTGGTGGGCCTTGAAAGATTACTTCTTGGCAGCGCTGGCAGCAGGCTTGGCTGCATCAGTTTTGGCCTTGGTGTCGGCTTTAGGTGTCACTGCAGCCTTGACGTCTTTCGCGGCTTCTTTCACGGCGTCCTTGGCGCTGATAGCGGCGCCCTTGACGGCGTCTTTGGTGGCCACGGCGGCATCTTTGGTTTTTTCGGTAAGTGGTTTGCCGGTTTTCTTGGCATCAGCTTTGGCTTCTGCAGCGCTGGCGCCTTTGTAGCTCGCGCCACTGACGGTCAGGCCTTCAGCGGAGAATTTGGCGGCATTTTTATCACCCACGCCTTTAACGCGTGTGATGAAGTCGTCCCAGTTCTTGAATTCGCTTTTTTTGCGTTCGGAAACGATCTGCTTGGTGGTCACCGGACCGATGCCCTTGATGCCGTCGAGTTCTGCTTCAGTGGCTTTGTTGACGTCAACCGCAGCAAACGCCGCGACGATGGACATGGCGGCGAAAAACGCCAGCAATTTCTTGAACATGAGAGAACTCCTTGAAGATGGGTTGAATTAGGCACATGCGACATTGATTTGAATACAAATGTCCTATTCATTAACGGCCAGATTTCAAGCGGGTTGACCACCGGGCGAAGTTTCTAAGCGGGGAAACCCTAGGTTTTCGCGCTGCTCAGCCAGTGCATGTAAGCCGTCACGCCAGTCTGCACGTCGGCAAAGGCATGTTGACAGCCTGTTGCGCGCAGAGCGCTCAGGTCGGCTTGTGTGTAGCTCTGGTACTTGCCGACCAGCGCTGCAGGAAAGGTGATGTAGTCAATCAGGCCGCCGCGTGCGGCGTCTTCAAGGTTTAGTGGCCCGGCGTTTTCGCCTTTACGCAAGGTGTTGATGACGGCCATGGCTACATCGTTGAAGGGCTGTGCCCTGCCGGTGCCGAGGTTGAAAATGCCGGACTTTTCAGGATGGTCAAAGAACCAGAGCTTGACGGTGACTACATCGTCGATGAAGACAAAGTCACGCATCTGGCCGCCAGCGCCGTAGCCGCCGTATTCGCCAAACAACTTGACCTTGCCCTCGGCCTGAAACTGGTTGAACTGATGAAAAGCCACGCTGGCCATGCGGCCCTTGTGCTGCTCGCGCGGGCCATAGACGTTGAAGTATCTGAACCCGGCTACCTGCGTTGCGGCCTTCTCGAATTTGGTGCCGAGTTCGCGCCGCATGTGCTGGTCAAAGAGCAGCTTGGAGTAGCCATAGACATTGAGCGGCTTCTCGAACTCGGGTGACTCGCTGAAGGTGTCGGAGCCGCCATAGGTGGCCGCTGACGAGGCGTACAGCAGGCGGGTGCCCTGGTCCTGGCAGGCATGGAACAACTCACACGACAGCGTGTAGTTGTTGTCCATCATGTATTTGCCGTCCAGCTCCATGGTGTCGCTACAGGCGCCCTCATGGAACACCGCCTCGACCTGGCCAAAAGCACCTTCGGCAAACAGCTCGTAAAAATCATCGGCGTCGATGTAGTCGGCAATTTTCAGGTCGGCCAGGTTACGGAATTTATCGCCTTCAGTCAGGTCATCGACGGCAATGATGTTGTCAATGCCGCGGGCGTTGAGCCCTTTGACCAGATTGCTGCCGATGAATCCGGCGGCGCCGGTGACTACGATTTTCATGGGGAGATTCCTCGGGGTTCAATGCGCTGAAAGATTTAATTTGCAGCGAAGAGCTCGCTGTAGTTGACGGTCGCGGTACCAAACTTGCCGACCACGATGCCGCCGGCCCGGTTGGCGATGGGCACCGCGTCACGCAGGCTCATGCCGCTGGCGGCCATGGTGGCGAGGGTGGCAATCACGGTATCGCCGGCGCCAGTGACGTCGAACACCTCGCGGGCCACTGCAGGCACGTGCAGCTCGCCCTGTGCGTCAAACAGGGTCATGCCTTCCTCGCTGCGGGTCAGCAGCAGGGCTTCCAGACTCAGCGAGGTGCGAAGGTTGTGGGCTTTGGTGCGCAAATCAGCCTCATCGCTCCAGCGGCCAATGACATGCTCCAGCTCGGCGCGGTTGGGGGTGATGACGCTGGCGTTTTTGTAGCGTGCGTAGTCCGAGCCTTTCGGATCGACCACCACCACCTTTCCCGCGGCGCGTGCCAGGGCAATCATCAACACGATGTGCGCCAGGCCCCCCTTGCCGTAATCGGAGAACAGCACTGCGTCGTGCTGCAGGTACAGTTTTTCAAAGGTGGCGGACTGCGACGCAAGCACTTCGTTTTCGGGCGTGTTTTCAAAATCAAGGCGCAGCAGCTGCTGCTGTCGCCCAATGACGCGCAGCTTGACGGTAGTTTTGAGTTGCGGGTCGCGACCAAAGTAGGGCCTGATGCCGGAACTGGCCACCAGGGCCTCCAGTTGATGGCTGGCCTCGTCGTCGCCCACCACGCTGAGTAGCGAGGCCTGGGCGCTCAGGGTCACGATGTTGTAGGCCACGTTGGCCGCGCCGCCCATGCGTTCTTCCTGCCGCGTGACGCGCACCACAGGCACCGGCGCCTCGGGCGATATGCGGTCCACCGCGCCATACCAGTAGCGGTCCAGCATGGCGTCGCCCACCACCAGAACGCGGGCCGAGGAAATTTTTTCTGGGGTCAGTTGCAAGGTCATTTTTAGTTGCAGTTACAGCTCTTCAATGCGGCGTGTCGGGTAGCTGTCCCAGGCCTGGCAGCCGGGGCAGTGCCAGAAATGCTGGGTCGCCTCAAAGCCGCAGGCCGCACAGCGGTAGCGCATCAGGGGCTTGGTGGCCTGGTCCAGTGCGCGCTGCACCAGCGCATGGTAGTGTCCATTTTCGAGTTTTTCACCGGCAATCCATTTGCTGGCAGCCACGAGGGAGGTCTGGTGTTCGAGGTGCTGCACATACCACTGCCGGGCCGACGCCGGGTCTTTTTCAAGCTTGACGATAGCCTCGATCACATCGATGGAGGGCATTTGCGCATAGCTGGCCTTCAAAAGCGCCAGAGCGGCCAGCTGCTGACCACTGCTTTGGGCGATGTTGACCAGCAGACTAGCGGCCAGCGGCAAGCCCTGCGGTGCAGTTTTCTCCAGCTTCAACAAGGTTTGAAATGCGTCCTGGGCTTGGCCCAACTGATTTTGCAGCTTGGCAAGATCAATCAGAGGCCTGGCTGAAGCGGGTGCCATGGCCGCAGCTTCATGCAAGGTGTTCAGTGCCTTGCCGGTATCGCCAGCGGCTGCAGAGGCGCTGGCTTGCTCGCACAGGTAGTGCGCCTGCCGGGTGTTGAAACTGCCATGGCTGGAGCTGCCCAGCCTGGCGGCAATTTCCGTGGCATTGGCCCAGTCGCGGGAACGTTCATAAATGGACAGCAGCGCGAGCCGGGCTTCTTCTTCAAACGGTGTGCCTTCGAGTTTGCGCAGGGTGGTCTCAGCGCGGTCCAGCAAGCCAGCCTTGAGGAAATCAAGCGCCAACGCATGCTGTGCCCGGTCGCGTTCGGGCTGCGTCAGGTCGCCGCGCGACATCAGGTGCTCATGCACCCGTACGGCGCGCTCGTATTCGCCGCGGCGGCGAAACAGGTTGCCTAGTGCAAAGTGCAACTCGGACGTGTCGGGGTCGTTCTGTACGGCTTCAATGAAGGCATCAATGGCCTGGTCTTGCTGTTCGTTCAGCAGAAAGTTCAGACCCTTGAAATAAGCCTTGGGCGCCTGGCGGTTCTCAATACGCAGTTGCCTCAGGTCCAGCCGTGAGGCCAGCCAGCCCAGTGTGAAGGCGATCGGAAACCCGAGCAGAACCCAGCTGAAATCAAATTCCATGGTGAAGCGAGGAGGGGTTGTCGGTCACATTCGTGGAGGTCGCGAAGGTGGAGGAGCCGGAAGGGTGGCGTTGTGCCGCTTTGCGAGTTTTCCACCAGCGCGGCATCATGACAAAAACACCCAGCGCCAGTCCGCAGGCGAAGGCGGCCAGAACAACCAGCACCAAAGGCGCCTGCCACAAGGTGCCAAAAAAGAAATGCACAGCAACCGTTTGCTGGTTATTCAGTGCAAAAGCAAATAGGGTAAAAAAAATGGCTGCCTTGAGCAGCCACATCAGGTATTTCACTTGGCAATCCTCCTAGTGGCTTGGCGATTGTAGCCAGACCACATGAAGACCTTACTTGGAATTCGTGACCGCCAGCAATTCCTGGGTTCGTGCATCGACGGCTTCCCGCAATGCTTTCCCCGTTTTGAAATGAGGCACCCGCTTTTCAGGAATGGCCACGCTTTCGCCAGACCGGGGGTTACGTCCCATGCGGGGCGGACGCCGGTTGATGGAAAAACTACCAAAACCCCTGATTTCGATCCGGTGGCCGCGCACCAGCGCGGCGCTCATGGCATCAAGAAGGGTCTTGACGGCATATTCGGCATCGCGGTGCGTCAGCTGGCTGAATCGGGCTGCCAGTTCTTCTACAAGATCGCTTCGGGTCATGGGGGAATAAGACTAGCTTGTTGGGGGCAGAGCACGCGGGCAGCGTCGCTACGTCGCGTGCTCTGCCCCGCAAGGACCTTACTTTTCGGTGTTGTCCAGCTTGGCCCGCAGCAGGGCGCCCAGGCTGGTCAGACCGGCGCTCTCACGCGACGATTGCTGGCTCAGGTTGGCCATGGCTTCCTGCTGGTCGGCATTGTCCTTGGCTTTCACCGACAGCTGGATGTTGCGGGTCTTGCGATCCACGTTCACCACGACTGCAGACACTTCGTCGCCTTCTTTCAGGACGTTACGCGCGTCTTCCACGCGGTCACGACTGATTTCGCTGGCGCGCAGATAGCCAATGATGTCTTCGCCCAGATCGATCTCGGCACCTTTGGCATCAACCGTCTTGACCTTGCCGGTCACAATCGCGCCCTTGTCGTTGATCGTCACGAAGGTGGTGAACGGGTCGGAATCCAGTTGTTTGATGCCCAGGGAGATGCGCTCGCGGTCAACGTCAACAGCCAGAACGATGGCTTCAACTTCCTGGCCCTTTTTGTAGTTGCGAACGGCGGCTTCGCCGGGTTCGTTCCACGAGAGGTCAGACAGGTGCACCAAGCCGTCGATGCCGGCAGCCAGGCCCACGAAGACGCCGAAGTCGGTGATCGACTTGATCGGTCCCTTGACGCGGTCGCCGCGCTTGGTTTCCACTGCAAATTCTTGCCATGGGTTGGCCTTGCACTGCTTCATGCCGAGGCTGATACGGCGTTTGTCTTCGTCGATTTCCAGGACCATGACTTCGACTTCGTCACCGAGTGCCACGAGCTTGCTTGGAGCGACGTTTTTGTTCGTCCAGTCCATTTCAGACACGTGCACCAGACCTTCGATGCCGGGCTCGAGTTCCACAAACGCGCCGTAGTCAGCAATGTTGGTGATCTTTCCGAACAGGCGGGTGCCTTGCGGGTAGCGGCGGTTCACGCCCATCCACGGGTCGTCGCCCATCTGCTTCAACCCTAAGGACACGCGGTTTTTCTCGGTGTCGAACTTCAGGATCTTGGCGATGATTTCCTGACCAGCCGTGACCACTTCGCTGGGGTGACGTACGCGGCGCCATGCCATGTCGGTGATGTGCAGCAGGCCGTCGATGCCGCCCAGGTCAACGAACGCACCGTATTCGGTGATGTTCTTGACGATGCCCTTGACTGCACTGCCTTCTTTCAGCGTTTCCATCAGCTTGGCGCGTTCTTCGCCCATGCTGGCTTCCACCACGGCGCGGCGGCTCAGCACCACGTTGTTGCGCTTGCGGTCGAGTTTGATGACCTTGAATTCCATGGTCTTGTTCTCATAGGGAGACAAGTCCTTGACGGGGCGGGTGTCGATGAGCGAGCCGGGCAGGAAAGCGCGGATGCCATTGACCAGAACGGTCAGGCCGCCCTTGACTTTGCCACTGGTCTGGCCGGTGACGAACTCGCCGGATTCCAGGGCTTTTTCCAGGCTCATCCAGGAAGCCAGGCGCTTGGCCTTGTCGCGGCTCAGCAGGGTGTCGCCGTAGCCGTTTTCGACGGAGTCGATGGCCACAGAGACAAAGTCGCCAACCTGGACTTCGAGCTCGCCCTGATCATTTTTGAATTCTTCGAGGGGGATATAAGCCTCGGATTTGAGTCCGGCATTGACGACAACGTGGTTGTGGTCGATACGCACTACCTCAGCGGTGATGACTTCACCGGAACGCATTTCAGAGCGTTGCAGTGATTCGTTGAACAGGTCGGCAAAAGATTCAGACATGATTTTCCTAATCCACAGAACAGGATTCCAATAGCGGGATTGCTATTGTTTTTATAGCTGCTTGCGGCGGTTTGGTGAGGTTTTGTGCGGTCAAACGAGTCATAAGACCGCGGGTTACGTGAGTGTTCCTGCTGACCCAAACGCCCCGTGAGAGGATTACGTGTTGGGGGGTCAGAAGGGCCGGGTACCTTGCCACCAGTCAATCACTTGAGCTACCGATTTCTCAATCGACAGATCAGAATTGTCCAGCAACCGGGCATCATCCGCAGGCTTTAAAGGGGCGGCTTGACGAGACATGTCTCTAGCATCGCGTGCCTCCAAATCTTGCAGAATCGCTGGTATTGTAGCTGGATTTCCCTTTGAAATCAATTGCTTATGTCGGCGTTCGGCCCGGTGCCGGGCACTGGCTGTCAGGTAGATTTTGAGCGGGGCGTCGGGGAAAATAACGGTTCCCATGTCCCGGCCGTCTGCCACCAAGCCGGGCAACCGCCGGAAACTGTGCTGGAGGGCCACGAGGGCGCTGCGAACCTGAGGGTGGGCCGACACTTTGGAGGCGGCCATGCCGGCGGCTTCGGTGCGGATCGCCTCTGACACGTCCTCCGTCTCCAGGAAGACCCGGTCTCCCTGAAAACGGACCGGCAAAGCGCGCGCGATCCTCGCTACGCCGGCGCCGTCGTCAAGCGCCACGCCGGCGCGCGTGGCGGCAAACGCGCTCAAACGGTATAAGGCACCTGAATCGAGATAGTGGTAGCCAAGCCGCTGGGCAGCCAGGGCGGCCAGCGTTCCTTTGCCGGACGCTGTCGGGCCATCAATGCAAATCACGGGAATATGGGTGGTGTCCGCCTCGGCCATGGCAAACAGGGCTTCGAAATAGTCCGGGAAGGTCTTGGCGACGCACTTGGGGTCGAGAATCCTGACCGGCAGCTGCGCCGGGTTGAACGCTGCCAGCGAAAAACACATGGCCACACGGTGGTCGTCGTAGGTGCGAATGGAGGCGGCTTTCCATGCTTCCCGTTGCATTGGCGGGGTGATCTTGAGGTAGTCAGCTCCCTCTTTAACCGTGGCACCAAGCTTTCGCAACTCGCAGGCCATCGCGGCAATGCGGTCGGTTTCCTTGACGCGCCAGCTCGCGATATTGCGGAGAAAGGTGGTGCCATCGGCGTAAAGCGCCATCACGGCCAGCGTCATCGCTGCGTCGGGAATATGGTTGCAGTCCAGATCAATCGCTTTGAGCGGCCACGAGCCGCGCGAGATACGCAGCGAGTTGGGCGTGCTGTCGATCTGCGCGCCCATCATCCGGGCGGCCTCCACGAAACGGATGTCGCCCTGGATTGAATCGGCGCCCACACCCAGAATTTCTATGCCATTTTGCCCTTTAGCGCTTTCTGCAATTGCGCCGAGCGCTATGAAATAACTAGCAGAGGAGGCATCACCTTCAACATGAATCTCACCCGGCGACTGGTACTGGCTGCCGGCCGGGATGGTAAAACGCTGCCAGCCCTCACGTTGTACCTGGATGCCGAAACGCTTGAGCAGGTTGAGCGTGATTTCAATGTAGGGCCGTGAAATCAGTTCACCCACCACTTCAATGCAGATATCGCGACGGGCCACCAGCGGCAGTGCCATCAGCAGGGCTGTCAGAAACTGGCTCGAAACATCGCCGCGCACATGGATAGGGTCCTCCAGCTTCAATTGGCCGGGGCGCAGACGCAGCGGTGGAAAACCGTCATTGCCGAGGTACTCAATAGAGCAGCCCAGCTGCCTGAGCGCATCGACCAGATCGCCAATGGGCCTTTCGTGCATACGCTGCACGCCCGACAGCTCAAACTCTCCGCCCAGCAGGGCGAGAGCCGCCGTCAACGGCCGCATGGCCGTGCCGGCATTGCCCATAAAAAGCCTCGCTTTGGTCTGGACGAGCTGGCCCCCCAATCCGCCGATCACCGCGATATCCCCGTCTTGCTTCACGGTGCAACCAAGCTGCTTCAGCGCCGCCAGCATTACAGCGGTATCGTCAGAGGCCAGCAGCTCATGCACCGTGGTTTGCCCCCGACTCAGGGCGGCCAGCAGCAAGACACGGTTGGAAATACTTTTGGACCCGGGCAGATGAACCGTGCCTGCCGCCCTGGTCAGTGGCGGAATATCCAGGTACTCGATATCGAACATGGATCGGGGCTTAGTTGTGTGTTTTTTGCGAGGTCATGCGCCAGCTGGCGCGCGTCTCGCTGGCGTGCTCAATCAGGACTTCCAGCACATCACCGCTGCTACTGGAAATCAGCTGCTCGAGCGACTGCAGGGTTTGCTGGAAAATCCTGGATTGCTCCAGCAGTTCTTCGCGGTTGGCAATCAGGATGTCACGCCACATTTTTGGGTCGCTGGCTGCAATCCGGGTGAAGTCGCGAAAGCCGGGCCCCGCCAGCGACATGTAGTCTTTGCCATGGTCCTGACCTGCAATGCTGTTGATCAGGGCGAAAGCAATCAAGTGGGGCAGGTGGCTCACCGCCGCGTAGGCCGCATCGTGCGCCTGCGGCGACATCTTTACAACATGACTGCCCAATGCAGTCCAGACATCGCTTGCCTTTTGCAACTGGACGGTGAAGGTACGCTCAATCGGCGTCAGGATGACCTGCTTGCCGGTGTAGAGGTCTGCGTCGGCATGCTCGACCCCTGAAAGCTCCTTGCCGGTGATGGGGTGGCAAGGCACAAAAGCGCCGACGTGATCACGCAGGACACGCCGCGCCGCATCAACCACATCGCGCTTGGTAGAGCCCACGTCCATGATCAGCGTATTGGGCCCCACCAGATGCCGGATGGCCTTGAAGGTCGCTTCGGTGGCCGACACCGGCACCGCCAGCAACACGATGTCGGCACCCGAGACCGCCAGCAGAGCGGAGGGCGCCTCCACGTCAATCACGCCCATCTGGCGGGCCCGCTCCGTGGTGGAGGGGGATTTGCTGTAGCCGACGACGCGTTTGACCAGTCCGGCGCGCTTGAGCGCCAGCGCAAAAGAACCACCCATCAGACCGCAGCCAATGAGACCTAGTTGTTCAAACATGACGGTGCACCAGAGTTTTTTGTAGTCGTTGCATGTGATCCTTGCTCCCGCATCAATCGCTGATCGGGTAGGTTCCCAGGACTTTGTAAAACGCGCAAAGCTGCTGCAAATCGGCCAGCGCAGCTTGCACGTTGTCCTGCGACGGATGGCCTTGCAGGTCGATATAAAAATAATATTCCCACTGGCCCGAGCGGGCCGGACGTGATTCGAAGCGGGTCATGGAAACCCCGTGGACTTTCAGCGGAACCAGAATGTCGTGCACCGCCCCCGGACGGTTGGGCACCGACACCACGAGGCTGACGCAGTCTTTGCCAGAGGCGGGCGGGGCAGGCAGCGTTTGCGGCAAACACACCACGGCAAAACGTGTGCGGTTGAACGCATCATCCTGAATGGCGTGTGCCGCCGTGTGCAGTGCGAATTGGGATGCCGCACGATCGCTGGCGATGCCGGCCCAGGCCGGATTGGTCGAGGCCAGGCGAGCGCCTTCCGCGTTGCTCGATGCCGCACGGCGTTCGGCGTTCGGCAGGTGGGTGGTTAGCCACCCCTGGCATTGCGCCAGAGCCTG
>DFWY01000094.1:16823-20939 GCA_002381615.1 Polaromonas sp. UBA4122
GTGCCGCACCATCAGGCTGATTTCGCCAACGATGTGCAGCGGAGAGTTCAGAAACAGGTCGAGCGAGCGCGACACCACACCTTCTGTGGAATTTTCAACCGGCACCACGCCATAGTCGGCACTGCCAGCTGCTGTGGCGCGAAACACTTCATCAATGCTGATGCAGGGAATATGGTCAATGCTTGCGCCAAAAAACTGCAGAGCGGCCTGTTCGCTAAAGGTGCCGATAGGCCCAAGGTAGGCCACACGCACCGGCGATTCAAGGGCCAGGCAGGCTGACATGATTTCACGCCAGACGGCTGCAACATGCCGGTTTTTGAGCGGGCCGGTATTGGCTTGCTGTATTTTCTCAATAACCTGGGTGACCCGATCAGGACGAAAAAAGGGCGTACCTTCGCGCTTTTTGATTTCTCCTACCTGCTCGGCGATCAGCGCGCGGCGGTTCATGAGGGCAAGCAATTCTTTGTCTATGGCATCAATCTGGACGCGTAAATCAGCGAGTTTGGCAGTCATGTCAGGCGTGCTTTTTTTCGAATTCTTGCATGTAGTCAACCAGCGCTTCCACGCCAGCCAGCGGCATGGCGTTGTAGATGCTGGCACGCATGCCGCCTACGGACTTGTGGCCCTTGAGCTGCAAGAGGCCCCGCGTTTTTGCGCCGGCCAGGAAAGCCTCGTTGCGCGATTCATCACGCAGGAAAAACGGTACGTTCATGCGTGAACGGCAGTCCCGGCTGACGTTATTGAGGTACAGCTGGGAATGGTCGATGGCGTCGTAAAGCAGTTTCGCCTTGGCAATGTTGCGCCTTTCCACCGCAGCGACGCCTCTCACTTCGTTTTCTGCCTCGCCTTCCTTCTGCCGCTTGAGCCATTGAAAGGTCAGGCCGGCAATATAGATGGCATATGTAGGCGGCGTGTTGTACATCGAGTGGTTGTCCGCTACTATTTTGTAGTCGAAGGCGCTGGGGCATGCAGGCAGTGCATGGCCGAGCAAGTCCTCCCGGATGACGACCAGCGTCACCCCGGCGGGGCCGAGGTTTTTCTGCGCTCCACCAAAAGCCAGGCCAACCCGGGACCAATCTACCTGCCTGGACGCCGCGTGGGATGAAAAATCAATGACCAACGGCGCATCACTTCCCAGCGCCTTCAGATCAGGCAGATCCTGAAACTCCACGCCGTTAATGGTTTCGTTGGTGCAAATATGGACATAACTTGCATTGCGCCGCAGTTTCCAGCTGGCCAGTGGCGGCAGGCTGGTGTGGCCGCTGCTTTCATTGGTGGCGGCAATTTGCACGTCGCAATATCTGCGCGCTTCTTTCTGTGACTTCTCGCTCCAACTGCCGGTCACTACGAAATCGGCCGAGGCACCACGCGAAAGATTCAGTGGCACGATGGCGTTTTCTGCGAGCCCGCCCCCCTGCATGAATAATATTTTGAAGTGCTTCGGGACGGCAATCAACGCTCGAAAATCGGCTTCCGCATTCTCGTAAATGGAGGTGAATTCTTTGCCGCGGTGGCTCATCTCCATGACGCTCATGCCGCTGCCGTGCCAGTCCAGCATTTCGGCGGCCGCCTGCTGCAGAACCTCCTCGGGTAAAGTTGCGGGACCGGCCGAAAAATTGAAAGGCCGGGTCATTTTCTGGCCGGCTTGCCCGCACCCGGTCCCGCAGGTGCGGTGCCGACAATTTTCAGCGCTGCATCATCGAATCGCTTGGCGCGTGCGACGACATCGGAACGTGACGCTTCGACCAGCTTCTGGATAAAAATAGTTCCCAGTTGAGGTGTGGTGGCCTGGTATTTCTTGATGGCGGGGGACTCGAAAAAGGCCGCAATCTGCTTGAGCTCTTCCACGGTGAAACGCTCGGCGTACGCCGGCACAAGCACGTCGGCACTGACTTTGCTGACCTGCTTGCCAATCAGCTGTTTGGCGTCTTCGGCATACTTTTTGAGTTCCACGTTGAGATCTTCCGAGGCTTTTTGCTGTTTGGCCTTGGGCACGTTCGCCTCCAGTTTAGGCCCCCAAGTGGCGATCAGCTCCTGAGTCGTACTGCCTGCGAGCTGAGCCACCAGCCGGTCAAGCTCCGGGCCTTGTTGAAGGGCGACGACTTTCTTCGCCCATTCGGTTTTTGGATCTGACGTTTGCGCATGAAGGGCGGTTGTGCAAGCAAGACTGGCAAGACCAGTAATTGCCAGCGTGGCGATCAGTTTTTTCATGAGTTGGTTTCCGGGTTGGAGGCGTCTTGACCTGCATCGTTTTCGGTGTCGTTGTCGTCCAGCGTGGCATCGTTTTCGACGATTCGCTGGAGACCGCTTAATTGTGAACCTTCGTCGAGGCCGATGAGCGTAACGCCCTGGGTGGCCCTTCCCATTTCACGGATTTCACTGACACGCGTGCGAACCAGTACACCCTTGTCGGTGATGAGCATGATTTCATCGTCAGTGTGGACCAGTGTTGCCGCAACGACTTTGCCGTTGCGCTCACTCTGCTGGATGGCGATCATGCCCTTGGTGCCGCGGCCATGGCGTGTGTATTCAATGATGGAGGTACGCTTGCCGTAACCGTTCTGGGTGGCTGTTAGCACGCTTTGCTGCTCGTCTTCCGCAACCAGCATGGCAATGACGCCCTGGCCGTCTTCAAGCATCATGCCGCGCACGCCACGTGCGTTGCGGCCCATGGGACGCACGTCGTTTTCGTCAAAACGTACTGCCTTGCCACCATCACTGAACAGCATCACGTCATGTTTGCCGTCGGTCAGGGCGGCGCCGACAAGAAAGTCACCATCGTCCAGGTCAACGGCGATGATGCCCGCCTTGCGGGGGTTATTGAATTCGTCCAGCGTGGTTTTCTTGACGGTACCCATGGAGGTGGCCATGAAGACATACTGATCGGCCGGGAAGCTGCGCTTTTCCCCCGTCAGCGGCAGTACCACCGTGATTTTTTCCCCTTCCTGCAAGGGGAACATGTTGACAATTGGTCGGCCACGTGAGCCGCGCGAGCCTGCAGGGACTTCCCATACCTTGAGCCAGTAGAGCCGACCCCGGTTGGAAAAGCACAGGATGTAGTCATGGGTATTGGAGATAAACAACTGGTCGACCCAGTCATCTTCTTTGGTGGCGGTCGCCTGTTTGCCACGGCCGCCGCGTTTTTGCGCCCGGTATTCTGAGAGGGGCTGGCTCTTGATGTAGCCGGTGTGCGACAGTGTCACCACCATGTCGGTGGGCGTGATCAGGTCTTCAGTGCTGAGATCAAACGAGCTGTGTTCAATCTGGCTGCGCCGCGCGCCCAGCTTGGTCTGGCCAAACTCAAGTTTGATGGCCGAGAGCTCCTCACTAATGATGATGGATACCCGCTCAGGCTTGGCCAGAATATCGAGCAGGTCATCGATCTCTGACATGACTTCTTTGTATTCGGCAACGATCTTGTCCTGCTCCAGACCGGTCAGGCGTTGCAGGCGCATCTGCAGGATTTCCTGCGCTTGCGTTTCCGAAAGGCGGTAGAGGCCGTCGCTACCCATGCCCAAGGCCTTCTCGAGTCCATCGGGGCGGTAATCGTCGGCATTGACCACGCCGCCATCGGCGCGGGCACGGGTGAGCATTTCGCGCACCAGGCTGCTGTCCCATGGGCGCAGCATCAGCTCGGCCTTTGCCACCGGCGGGGTCGGTGCATTGCGGATGATGGCAATGAAGTCATCGATGTTGGCCAGTGCGACGGCCAGGCCTTCCAGTACATGGCCACGTTCGCGTGCCTTGCGCAGCGTGAACACCGTGCGACGTGTCACCACTTCGCGGCGGTGCGACAGGAAGACCTGAATCAGGTCTTTCAGGTTGCACAGCTTGGGCTGGCCATTGATCAGCGCCACCATATTGACACCAAAGGTGTCTTGCAGCTGGGTCTGTTTGTACAAATTGTTCAACACCACTTCAGGCACTTCGCCGCGCTTGAGTTCGATGACCAGGCGCATCCCGGACTTGTCGCTCTCGTCCTGGATATGGCTGATACCTTCGATTTTTTTCTCATGAACTAGCTCGGCCATGCGCTCCTGAAGCGTCTTTTTGTTGACCTGGTAGGGCAGTTCGTCAACGATGATGGACTGACGCTGGCCTTTGTCTGTCTCTTAT
>DFWY01000091.1 GCA_002381615.1 Polaromonas sp. UBA4122
GGTTGTGGGGATAGGATTTGTCGGTCGGCTGATGCTGCGGCCCACCCGCCCCGTTGCGGTTCAAAAAGCCGGCGCCGCCAGGGTGGACACCCAGTAGGCTACCGCAGCGCAAGCCACCACGATCAGCAGCGCCGCCATGCGTGAGACCGTGTCGTCACGCGAGGGCGGCGCGGCAAGCACCAGCGCCTTGTCGCCGTGCAGCATGGCGCCCACCAGATTATGCTTGCAGCGCAGGTAAAAAATGATGGCCGCAATGTGCAGCAGCACCAGCGCGAGCAGCACCCATTTGCCAATGTTCCTGTGGTAGTGGGTCGCCAGGCTGACTGTGGCGTTCGACACAAAGCGCGTCAGCGGGCCGGCAAAGGCGATCTCGTCGTCGCTGAGCAGGCCGCTACCCACCTGGGCCAGCAAAAACCCCAGCATGGCAAAAACCGAAGCGGCACCGATAGGGTTGTGGCCCACGCCATGCTCGGGCTTGCCTTGCCCCTTGAGGTAGTTGATCACGCTTTGCGGGGCATAGATAAAGGCACCGAAGCGCGACCAGCGCCCGCCCACCAGCCCCCAGATGATGCGAAACAGTAGCAGCGTCAGCACCGAGTAGCCAAAGCGGAAGTGCCAGGCCATGGCGTTGCCGCCTACTGTGCCGCTGATGGCGAGGCCCATCACGCAGACCACCAGCGTCCAGTGAAAGAGCCGTGTGGGCAAGTCCCAGACCCGCACCCTGGTCAGGCTTTTGTTGTTGTTCATGTGCATTCCTCGTTCATGGTGGCTGGCTATGGAGACGGGCCTCCCAGGGAACTCTCTGCATAACCCGCCTCGCCTCGATGGGTGCTTTCCCGCAGTGCATAAGTTCCTGCGGAACTTATCGGCCCTTGCTAAACTCCAGCGTTCTGGCAACCCACCAAAAAGCGTTGCCATGCACCATAGCCTAAAAAACCCCCAAGAGGAAAAACATGAAAGCTTTTATCTATATTGCCGCCGCGGCCACCCTGGTCACGCTGGCCGCTCCAGCCTCCGCGCAGTTTGCCAAACCGGAAGACGCCATCAAATACCGCCAGAGTGCGCTGTTTGTCATGAGCCAGCATTTCGGCCGCGTGGGCGCCATGGCCAATGGCCGCGTCCCGTTCGATGCCAAAGTGGCCGCTGACAACGCAGAAGTGGTCGCTGCCATGGCCAAGCTCCCGTGGGCAGGTTTCGGCCCTGGTACCGAGAAAGGCGGCAACACCAAAGCCAAGCCCGAGATCTGGACCGAGCAGGCCAAATTCAAGGGAGGCAACGACAAGCTGGTCGCCGAAACCGCCAAGCTGGCCGCTGCCGCCAAGACCGGCAACCTGGACGACCTGAAAACCGCGTTTGCTGCAACCGCCGACACCTGCAAGGCTTGCCACGATGCCTTCCGCAACAAGTAATTCGGCTTGGCGGTGAGCTGGATTGCTATTGAATCAATAGCTGCTTTCTCCCGCCCTGTATGGACAAAAGGCCAATTTCGTTAGAAATTGGCCTTTTATTTTGAGCGGGCGGTAAAAAAGGCGTGACCAAGTCTCAGCCAGCAGTTTTTCAATCAACTGATGCAGCGCCAGCGTGTCGTAGCCCCTGGCCTCGAAAACAATACAGTGGGATTCTGCCCGTGCTCAGCCAAGCCGGGTTGCGCCGTGCCATTGCGGCAGCGCGCGATTCGGCCCCTGCGTTCAGGGGTTGCGGCTGAACATGCGCTGCAGCACGGGATGGCCGAGGAACTGATGCAGCACCGCCAGCCCCGCATGGCTGATCAGATACGCCCACATCAGGTTGGATACCGCTTTGTGTATGTCGAGCATCAAGCCGGCGGGTAGAGTCATCGTGAACAGCCAGGCACCGCTGATAGCCATTGCCAGTGCCGTCAGCAACCCCAGCCCGTGCACGGCGCTGACGAGCGGACTTTCTTCATCGGCGTCAGGCAGGCGGAGCTGTCGCAAGCTCGCCAGATAGACGCGAAGATCGTCCCTGATTGCGGCCAATCTTCGCAGTGAGAACCACGGAAACAACGCCAGAAACGGCGTCTCGGCACGCCTCACCACAACCCACAGCCAGAACAGCACCACTCCACCGAGCGTGCCCAGCCCCACCCACTCATGGAGCTGGAAGAAAAAATTAGCCGGACGGTTGGCGCGCGGGCGTTCGGCAAACTGGACAAAAATGAGCTGCCACAGCACGCATAACAGCAGAAAAAAATGAAGCAGCTTGGTGCTCCACGAATGGCGGATGGGATTGTGTGCAGACATCAGGTGAACCTCCGGTTTCCAATTGCGCTTGGCTTATCGCGACAGCTGGAGTTTAATTCCCGCGCGTTCAGGAGGCGAAGATTATTGCGTGAGTTCCTGCTTCCCAACCCGACCAATGGCCGTGACTTTCCAATGCGCTGGATGACCCGGCATGGCTGGCGCATGCCAAGCAGGCGTGCATAAGCTTCTGACTTTTGCGTGTTAGACAGGCGCCACCGAGCCTGTTACGCTGCAGTCTTTTTTAACGCTCACCCCCACGAAGGTAACCATGAAAATTGAAACCATCGCCGTCCATGGCGGCTACACGCCCGACCCCACCACCAAAGCCGTGGCGGTGCCGATTTACCAGACGGTGGCCTTTGCGTTTGACAACACGCAGCATGGCGCCGACCTGTTTGACCTGAAGGTGGCGGGCAACATCTACAGCCGCATCATGAACCCGACCGACGGCGTGCTGGAAGCGCGCCTGGCGGCGATGGAGGGCGGCGTGGGTGCGCTGGCCGTGGCTTCGGGAATGGCGGCCATCAGCTATGCCATCCAGACCATTACCGAGACGGGCGACAACATCGTCTCGGGCTCCACGCTGTACGGCGGCACTTACAACCTGTTTGCCCACACCTTTCCGCAAATGGGCATCGAGGTGCGCTTTGCCGACCCGCGCGACCCGGCCTCGTTTGCCAAATTGATCGACGCACGCACCAAGGCCGTGTATTGCGAATCGGTGGGCAACCCGCTGGGCAACGTGACCGACATTGCCGCACTGGCTGAGGTCGCGCACGCCGCCGGTGTGCCGTTGATTGTGGACAACACCGTGCCCAGCCCATACCTGTGCCGCCCGTTTGAGCATGGCGCTGACATCGTGGTGCATTCGCTCACCAAATACCTCGGCGGCCACGGCAACAGCATTGGCGGCGCGATTGTGGACAGCGGCAAGTTCCCCTGGGCCGAGCACAAGGCCCGCTTCAGGCGCCTCAACGAGCCTGACGTGAGCTACCACGGCGTGGTGTATACCGAAGCCCTCGGCCCCGCCGCCTATATCGGCCGCGCCCGCGTGGTGCCGCTGCGCAACATGGGCGCAGCGCTCAGCCCCATGAATGCGTTTTTGATTCTGCAAGGCATCGAAACCCTGGCCCTGCGCATGGACCGCATCTGCGACAACGCCCTCAAAATAGCCCAGTACCTCAAAAACGACCCCAAGGTGGCCTGGGTCAACTACGCTGGTTTGCCCGAGCACCGCGACCATACGCTGGCACAAAAGCTCATGGGCGGCCGTGCCTCCGGCATCATCAGCTTTGGCCTGAAGTCAGGCGACGCCATTGCGGCAGGCAGCCGTTTTCAGGACGCGCTCAAGCTCTTCACGCGCCTGGTCAACATCGGCGATGCCAAGTCCCTGGCCTGCCACCCGGCCTCCACCACCCACCGCCAGCTCAATGACGCCGAGTTGGCCAAAGCAGGCGTGAGCGCCGACATGGTGCGCCTGTCCATCGGCATTGAACACATCGACGACCTGCTGGCCGATCTGGACCAGGCACTGGCGGAGGTGTGAGCTAGTGCGGTGTTGCACGCTATCTGGCATATAAAACCGTGTCTTTTTGCCCATGGCGGCGTTGCAAATCCTCGCAATAGTGGAACTATTGCTGTGGTTTGCGCCTTGCCATGAACAAAAATCCATCAGTTTTATTTGTGCCATCAAGCATGCAACACCACACTAGCGGCCTGGGCGGGCCTGGCAGCTCAGCACTTGCCGCCCGTCATCGTCTGGGGCGCTGAAGCACGGTGGTTCAGTCGAAATTATTAGTAAAATCAGGCTCTAGCCCAATGAATATGGGCACAAGCAGCTATTAAAAAGAGAGCTATTGTGGGCTTGGCCGGGCAAGCGCTGTCGGCCCATCCTGGCTGTGGATTCAAGCCTGAAACCATAGTCATGGGCTCGCACTTACCTGAGCGCAGGCGGCGCGGCGGAGCACTGGCACCTGCCCAAGGGCATTACACGGCGCAATCCATAAGAATGCGGGCCAGTGCCGCAGGTTCGCTGATCATGGCGTCGTGGCCGGTTTTGAGTTCGACGACTTTGGAATTGGGCAGCCACGCGCCATCCCAGAACTTGGGGTCTTTCACGCGCAGGCGGCTGGGCTCTATCGTGGCCAGCGCGGGCTGGGTGCAATTGACGAAGGTGCGCGGCACGGCGGCGACGCGCTGCACGTCAAAGTCCAGCGGCGCCTGGTAGGTGTTGCCGGGGTGTGGCGTTTGGCGGCGCTTGACCCAGGCGTGGTCGGCGCCATGCAGGCCAAACACTTCGGGGTCGGGCGGCGGAAAGCTGAAGCGGGTCGAGGCCTGGGCCGCTGCCAGGCGTTGCTGCTGCGTGGCTGCCGACTGGGTGCTGCTCCAGCTTTCGCCGGGTTTTGGCACTACCGCATCGACATACACCAGATGCTTGAGCCGCTTTGACACGCGGTCGGCCACTGCCGTGCCAATCATGCCGGCATAGGAATGCACGGCCAGAACGACATCGCTGAGCTCTTCCACCTCGATGGCGCTGATCACGTCGTCGATGTGGGTGTCCAGCGTGATGGCCGGCGACAGCAGGTGGGCCCGCTCACCCAGGCCGGTCAGCGTGACGGCATGCACGCGGTGACCGTCTTTTTGCAGCACCGCCGTGACGCGCTGCCAGCACCAGCCGCCGTGCCAGGCGCCATGCACCAAGACAAAATTTGCCATCAGATCACCTCTTTGTGTTTCAGTTCGGCCAATTGTGCGTCAGAGTAGTTCAGCACGCTGCGCAACACTTCTTCGGTGTGCTGGCCCAGCAGCGGTGGCGGCAGCCCGCCTTGGCCCGGTGTGCGTACTGGCGTGGCGCTGAGTTTAATGGGGCTGGACACCAGCCGCAGGTCGCTTTTAACCGGGTGCTGCCACTGCGTGACCATGTTGCGCGCCTCGATTTGCGGGTCGGCAAACACCTCGGCCAGGTTGTTGATGGCGCCGCACGGCACCTTGGCGGCTTCCAGGGCGGCCAGCCAGTCGGCTTTGCTGCGGGTCTTCATCACGGCTTCGAGGAGGGGCACCAGCTGGCTGCGGTTGATGACGCGGTCGCGGTTTTTGGCAAATAGCGGGTTCACGCCCAGCTCGGGAATATGGGCGACCTTGCAGAACTTCACATACTGCGAGTCGTTGCCGACGGCCAGAATCAGGTGATCCTTGCTGCCATCTGCAGCGGGTGCCACTTCAAACACCTGGTAAGGCACGATGTTCTGGTGCGCATTGCCGACGCGTTGCGGCACTTTGCCGCTCACCAGGTAGTTGGCGCCCAGATTGGCGAGCATGGCCACCTGGGTGTCGAGCAGTGCCATGTCCACCTGCTGGCCTTCACCGGTTTTTTCGGCGTGGCGCAGGGCGGCGAGTATCGCCACGGCGCTATACATGCCGGTCATCAAGTCCGCCACGGCCACACCCACTTTTTGCGGGCCGCCGCCCAAGTCATCGCGTTCGCCGGTGACGCTCATGAGGCCGCCCATGCCCTGAATCGCATAGTCGTAACCGGCGCGTTCGGCGTAGGGCCCGTTCTGGCCAAAGCCGGTGATTGAGCAATAGACCAGGCGCGGGTTGATGGTTTTGAGCGAGGCGTAGTCCAGTCCATAGCGGGCCATGTCGCCGACCTTGAAGTTCTCGACAAACACATCGCAATGCGTGGCCAGCTCGCGTATCAGGGCCTGGCCGGCGGGCTGTGCAATGTCACAGGTGAGCGAGCGCTTGTTGCGGTTGGTGCCCAGGTAGTAGGCCGCTTCCTGCGTCTCTGCGCCCTTCGCGTCTTTCAAAAACGGCGGGCCCCAGGTACGAGTGTCGTCACCGGTGCCAGGGCGCTCGATCTTGATGACATCGGCGCCCAGGTCGGCCAGCGTCTGGGTACACCACGGTCCCGCGAGAACGCGGGACAAATCGAGAACGCGAATGCCTTGGAGAGAGTTCATGTCCGTCATTTTGCCTTCACTGACGGATACCTCTGTGCTCCCCCATGCCCAAGGCGGCGCGTGAATGCCTGTAAAGTGCAAGGCATGCTGACGATCCATAAGGCCATAAAGCGCTTGATGCCACGACCGACCGGGACGCTTTCCGCTGCTGCAGCGTTGCTGGCCTTGGCCGCCTGCAGCCCCGTCTTCAACTGGCGCGAGGTGCGCCCCGAGAACACCCGGCTCAGCCTTCTTTTGCCCTGCAAGCCCAACAAGGCACAAAAAATGGTGCCGCTAGGCGGCCAGCCGAGTACGCTGTCCATGCTGGGTTGCGATGCCGGTGGCGCGACCTTTGCCGTGGCGGTGGCGGACCTCGGCGATGCGGAGAAAGCAGCGCCGGTGCTGGCCCAGTGGCAAAGTTTGACGCTGGCCAACATGAAGGCAGGCCCAGGCACAAGTCAGGTGCTCCCACTCAAGCTTCCCGGCGCAGCGGCTGAGCCACCCGCCTCGCGGGTGTTCGCGCAGGGGCAGCGCGCAGACGGCACTGCCGTGAGCGGCCAGGCCGCCTACTTTGCCCAGGGTTCGCAGGTGTTTCAGGTGGTGATGTATGCCGCACAGATCACGCCCGAGGTGGCCGAGACGTTTTTCTCCAGCCTCAAATTCGACTAATCGAACCATTGAATCAGACGCCTCACCCCATGACGCTTGCGGAAAACGCCTTGCCCGGGACGGGCCGGCTCGACAGTAAAACCGGCGTGATCGTCTTTCTGGCCTTTGCGGCCGCTTATTTCTGTTCTGCGCTGGTGCGGGCCATCACGGCCACGCTGTCGCCGGTGTTGACGCAGGACTTTTCCCTGCATGCGCGCGACTTGGGGCTGCTGGCAGGCGGCTATTTTTTGGGCTTCGCGGCGACCCAGTTGCCGCTGGGCAGCTGGCTGGACCGCCATGGGCCGAAGCGCGTTATCTTGTATTTTCTGAGCCTGGCCGTGTTGGGTTGCCTGGCGTTTTCGATGGCCAGCAGCTTTGCCTGGCTGCTGGCTGCGCGGGTGCTGGTGGGCATGGGCGTCAGCGCCTGCCTCATGGCAGCGCTGACAGGTTACCGCCGCTGGTTTGACGCCGCTATGCTGCTGCGCGCCAACTCATGGATGCTGATGACCGGCTCGTTGGGCATGCTGGCCTCTACCTTGCCCGTGCAGTGGCTGATGCCGCTCACGGGCTGGCGCCCACTGTTCTGGATTCTGGCGGCAATGATTCTGCTGTCGATGGCGGCTATTGCGTGGGTAGTACCCTCCTGGCGCTTGAATTCAAGCGTCGGGACCATCGAATGCAGCGCAGGTCCGCCCGAAGCAAGTTCAGCCCCCTCCGGGGCCAGCTACGCCCCCATCTGGCGCAGCCGCTATTTCCGGAAAATGGCACCGCTGGCTTTTTTCAACTATGGCGGTCTGGTGGCGCTGCAGACGCTGTGGGCCGGCCCGTGGATGGTCAAGGTGGCCGGCTACACCCCGCTGGAGGCGGCCACGGGTCTTTTTTATATCAATGCCGCCATGCTGGTGACCTTCTGGAGCTGGGGCATGCTTAACCCCTGGCTGGCCCAGCGCGGCTGGAGTGTCAACCGCTTGATCGGCTGGGGCGTGCCCTTCAGTCTGGTGCTGCTGGTTTTCAATATTCTGGCTGGCGCTTCGACGGGTTGGCTGGGCTGGGCCTTGTTTTGCATGACCTCCAGCGTGATGGGTCTGGCCCAGCCGGCCATCGGCATGGCGTTTCGGGCATCGCTGGCCGGGCGCGCCTTGTCAGCCTACAACCTCGTGATCTTTGTCGGCGTGTTTGTGGTGCAGTGGGGCATAGGGCTGCTGATCGACGCATTTGCAGCCATGGGCTTGGCGCAGTTGGCGAGCTTTCAGGCGGCCATGGCTGTGTTTTTATGTTGCTGTATCGCCTCTTACGGCTATTTTCTAAGCGTGAAAGCAGATAATTGAGCCCAATGAACGGCATTTTCATCATCGCCCACGCGCCCCTGGCTTCTGCTTTGCGCCAATGCGTATTGCATGTGTTTCCAGATAATGCGGCGGCTATGGCGGCGCTCGACGTTCAGCCCAACATGCCGCCAGAAGAAACGCTGGCCCAAGCGCGCATCATGCTCGAACAACTGGGCACCTCGCACGCGCTGGTGCTGGTGGATGTTTTTGGCGCTACGCCCTGCAATGTGGCGCAAAAGCTGGTCGATGGCGTGAACTCCAAGCTGATCACCGGCGTTAATTTGCCCATGTTGCTGCGCGCCGTTTCCTACCGGCACGAATCGCTCGACGCGCTGGTAGCGCGCGCACTGGTGGGTGCCACACAAGGCGTGATGCAGGTGGCCGTCACCGCACCGCAAAATCAGCTACGCAAAAATCATGATCAAGACCAGCACGAGCATCAACAATAAGCTGGGCCTGCACGCCCGGGCCTCCGCCAAACTTACCAAACTGGCGGGCAGCTTTGCCTGCGAGGTCTGGATGAGCAAAGGCGAGCGCCGCGTCAATGCGAAAAGCATCATGGGCGTGATGATGCTGGCGGCCGGCCTCGGCAGCACCGTCGAAGTGGAAACCAACGGGGTCGGCGAGCAGGCTGCGATGGAGGCCTTGCTGGCATTGATTAACGACAAGTTCGGCGAGGGAGAGTGAATGGCCCCCACGCTTTTCACTGGGTGTAATGCGCGAGGCCTTGCAGGCCGCGGCTCGCGAGACGCTTCGGCCTGCCCGAGCAGGCCTGGAGCTGCAGGCTCCAGCCCCTCGGGGGCTGTCCTTGCTTGGGGCGGCCCGGCGTGGCGCACGGCAGTCGCCATGCGTGCCGTTTCCTGCGTTGAACTGATTGTTGTTTTCCGCGCAGCTGTTTTTGGGGCACCTGAATGACTTTTTCAGTCCACGGCCTGGCCGTCTCTCGGGGTATTGCGATTGGCCGCGCCGTGCTGGTGGCGTCAAGTCGCGCCGACGTGGCGCACTACTTTATTGATGCTGCAAAAACAGTTGAAGAGATCACGCGTGTCAGGGTCTCCCGCAATGCCGTCATGGACGAAATCCTGCGCTTGCAGCAGGACCTGCCCAAGGATGCGCCGCACGAAATCACTGCCCTGCTTGATGTCCACCTGATGCTGCTGCAGGACGAGCAATTGATCAACGGCGTGAAGCACTGGATCGCTGATCGGCACTACAACGCCGAGTGGGCGCTGACCACGCAGTACGAGCTCATTGCGCGCCAGTTCGACGACATGGAAGACGAGTACCTGCGCGAGCGCAAAGCCGATCTGGAGCAGGTGGTGGAACGCATCTTGCGCCACATGAAGGGCGTGGCCTCGCCGGTGCAGCCCGCTGGTCAGGCCGGTGCAAGCCGCAAGCGGTCTCAACAGGACCTGTTGCTGGACGACACCATGGATGTGCCGCTGGTGCTGGTGGCGCACGACATTTCCCCGGCCGACATGCTGCAGTTCAAGCAAAGCCTGTTTGCTGGTTTTACGACCGACGTGGGCGGCAAGACCTCGCACACGGCGATTGTGGCGCGCAGCATGGACATCCCGGCGGTCGTGGGGGCGCGCAGTGCCAGCCAGCTGATCAAGCAGGACGACTGGGTCATCATCGACGGCGATGCCGGTGTGCTGATTGTGGACCCGTCGCCTATCATCCTGGCCGAATACGGTTTCAAGCAGCGCCAGGGCGAGCTGGAGCGCGAGCGGCTGAACCGGCTCAAGCATACGCCTGCCCTGACGATGGATGGAGAACGGGTCGAGCTGCTGGCCAATATCGAAATGCCTGACGACACGCTGGGCGCCGTCAAGGCCGGTGCGGTCGGTGTGGGACTGTTTCGCAGCGAGTTTCTTTTCATGGGCCGCAGCGGCAAGCTGCCCGACGAGCAGGAGCAATACCTGGCTTACCGCAAAGCCATTGAAGGCATGCAGGGCCTGCCGGTCACCATTCGCACCGTGGATATCGGTGCGGACAAACTCCTCGACAGGCCCACCGGCAAGGCGCAAGACCGTCACCTGAACCCGGCGCTGGGTTTGCGCGCTATCCGCTGGAGTCTGGCGGATCCCCCCATGTTTTTGACGCAGCTGCGCGCCATTTTGCGGGTGGCCGCACATGGCCAGGTCAGCCTCCTGGTGCCCATGCTGGCCCATGCCAGCGAGATCCGCCAGACATTGGCCCTGATAGACCATGCGCGCGCGCAGCTGGACAACCACGGCATTGCTTACGGCCCGGTACGGCTGGGCGCCATGATTGAAATTCCGGCAGCGGCGCTCATGGTCAAGCTCTTCCTGAGGTACTTTGACTTTCTGTCGATAGGCACCAACGACCTGATTCAGTACACCCTGGCGATAGACCGCGCGGATGAATCGGTGGCGCATTTGTACGACCCTTGCCACCCGGCCGTGCTGCGGCTGGTCGCCGACACCATTGCCGAATGCCAGCGTCAAGGCAAAGGGGTCACCGTGTGCGGGGAAATGGCGGGCGACGTGGGTATGACGCGCCTGTTGCTGGGGCTGGGGCTGCGCAGCTTTTCCATGCACCCTTCGCAGATCCTGGCCGTCAAGCAGCAGATTCTGCGGGCTGACACCGGCAAGCTCAAGCTGTGGGCGCAAGAGATACTGGAAAGCGAAGAGCCGGGCGCACTGCTTTAGGCGCTATTCACAGGCAAAATTTGGAGACTACATTTGCTATTAAAAATATAGCTGCTTATGCCCGTGTGGTATGGGCTAGAGGCCTAAAATTCTTATAAAAACGGGTTAAAACGGCGCTTGGCAGGTTGCCACGGCCAAAGCGGGCAGCGTGGCTCACCAGGCGATGGCGCCTCATGCATAAAATTGGCATTCATGCCGCCAGTCACCCGGCACGCGGCACAACAACAGGACATTTACATGAGTACGTTTGATCACATCGGTCTGATTCAGGACATCAATGAAAGTCTGTCGCCTTTTCGCAAGGCCCAGCCTGAAGCCATGGCCGGTTTTGGTCAGTTGGCCCGGGCGGCTCTCGCCGATGGGGCGCTCAGTGCCAAGCAAAAGGAGCTGATTGCACTGGCCATTGGCGTGACGCAGCATTGCTCGGGCTGCATCGGTTTTCACGTCAAGGCGCTACACAAGCTGGAGTGCACGCGCGCCGAACTGGAAGAAATGCTGGCCGTGTGCGTGTACATGGGCGGCGGTCCGGCGCTGATGTATGCCGCCGAGACCATCGCGGCTTGGGAAAATATGGCGCCAACCAAGACCTGAGCGCTGCCAAGCTCAGCCTTGCAACTCCATTTGACAGGGCCTGCCCGATGCAAGTGCCCTGTCATCGTGCGCATGGCCGACATCGCAACACGGGCAGCGTTGCCGTTATTTCGCCCGCGTGCCCAGCACGGCCGCGCCAATAATCATCACAGCCGCCAGGCCAATGCTCCAGGTCAGCGAACGGCCGCTCAGCCCCATCAGCAGGGCGGTTGAGCCCAGCGGCGTGAGGTAACTCAGGATGCCGATCTGCCGGGCGTCGCCGAGCTTGAGCGCTTTGTCCCACAGAAAAAATGCGCCGCCCAACGGGCCCAACCCCATCACCGCCAGCAGCAGCCAGTCGCGCGCCGACAGTGCCATCGGCGGCTCCAGTGCCCAGTGGCACAGCAGCGACAGCACGCCAGAGACCATGCCGAAGAGCCCGATGGCCGCCGTGGGGAAGGCTTTTACGCGCTGAGTCAACAGCGAATAACTGGCCCAGATGAAGGCAGACCCCAGCGCCGGGATGTAGCCCCAGGCCCAGCCGCCTTCGCCGGTTGCGCCGCCATCACCACCACTGTGGGCACCCAGGATGGCAATGGCCGCCCCGGCAAAACCCAGCAGCGCCGCCGCTACATGCACGCCACGCAGTTGCACCCCCGCCAGAAACAGCGGCGCCAGCACCACCATGAACAGCGGCCACAGGTAGTTGACCAGGTTCGCCTCCACCGGCGGCGCGTGGCGCAGGGCGAGGAAGAGCAGGAAGTGGAAACCGAACAGCCCGTAAATGCCCAGCGCGAGGGTGGTCGCAGGAATTTTCCATAGCCGTTTGTCTTTCAGAACAAATGGCAGCGCCAGCAAGCTGCCCATCAGCAGCGCAACACCGGTTAGCAGGAAGGGCGGGATGTGTTTAAGCAGCACCCCGAGTGAGGCGACCGTAGCCCACAGCGCGATGGCGCCTAGCGCATATAAATGGGCTGCCATGCCATCCGCCTAGCAGTGCCGCCATGGCACAACGACGCGCGTCAACCAGCTGTGCGTGAAGCGCATGTCAGGCCATTCAAGCAAGGCGCTGGTCGGTGCAGGAGCGTTGCCACAAGTTGATGCCGCCCTCGACCGCGTTCTGGTCAATCGCCGCGAGCTCTTGCGCCGAGAACGTGAGCTGCTGGAGCGCACCGGCCAGCTCCACGATCTGCTCGGGGCGGCTGGCTCCGATCAGCGCCGATGTGACACGCGGGTCACGTAACACCCAGGCGATGGCCATTTGCGCCAGGCTCTGGCCGCGCGCGCGGGCCAGCTCGTTCAGCGCCCGCACATGGGACAAGTTTTGCTCGCTCAGGTGCTCGGCCTTCAGCGTGCCACCGCCGGGGCGGTTGATGCGCGCATCCAGCGGCGTGCCCTGCAGGTATTTGTCGGTCAGCAGGCCTTGCGCCAGCGCGCTGAAAGCGATGCAGCCCATGCCGGTCTCGTCCAGGGCATTGAGCAGGTCTTTTTCAATCCAGCGGTTCAGCAGGCTGTAAGACGGCTGATGAATCAGCGCTGGCACTTTCAAGTCGCGCAGCAGGGCGGCGGCTTCGCGCGTCTTGCCAGCGGAATAACTCGAAATGCCCACGTACAAGGCCTTGCCCTGCTGCACGGCGGTGGCCAGCGCACCCATGGTTTCCTCCAGCGGGGTGTCGGGATCAAAGCGGTGCGAGTAAAAGATGTCCACATAGTCCAGTCCCATGCGCTTCAAGCTCTGGTCCAGGCTGGCCAGCACGTATTTGCGCGAGCCGCCGCCCTGGCCATAGGGGCCGGGCCACATCTCGTAGCCCGCCTTGCTGGAGACGATCAGCTCGTCGCGGTAGGGCCGGAAATCCCGGCGCATGTGCTCACCAAAGTTGGTTTCCGCGCTGCCGTAGGGTGGGCCGTAGTTGTTGGCCAGATCGAAATGCGTGATGCCCAGATCGAACGCCGTTCGCAGCATGGCGCGCTGCGTCGCCATCGGCGTGGCATCGCCAAAGTTGTGCCAGAGGCCGAGCGAAACCGCGGGCAGCTTGAGCCCGCTGGTGCCAACGCGGCGGTAAAGCATGGTGTCGTAGCGGTGCGGTGCGGCTTGGTACATGGTATGGGGTGTGATGAATAATCTTGAATGTTTGCGTCGGGCGTGGTCGGGGTTTTACCCCAGCGGCCTGAGCAGCTCCGCCACATCGCTCTCCGTGAAGAGCGGCTGCTTGCGCGCTTGCGAGCCGCTGTACATGCTCTCGGCCAATGCGGCTTTGCGCTCCTGCAGCGCGAGGATGCGCTCTTCGATCGTGCCTTGCGCAACCAGTTTGTACACAAAGACCTGGTTTTTTTGGCCAATGCGGTGGGCGCGGTCAGTGGCCTGGTTTTCCACGGCAGGGTTCCACCACGGGTCGTAGTGAATCACGGTATCGGCCTGCGGCAGGTTCAGGCCCACGCCACCGGCTTTGAGGCTGATGAGAAACAGCGGCACCTCGCCCGAGGTAAAGCGCGCAATCAGCGCATCGCGCTTTTGCGACTGGCCGGTGAGCTTGACCCAGGGAATGGCGCGGGCTTTGAGCTCGTCTTCGATCAGCGCCAGCATGCTGGTGAATTGCGAGAACAGCAGTACGCGCCGGCCCTCGGCCAGCATCTCCGGCAGCGTTTCCATCAGGTAGTCGAGCTTGGCCGACTGTTTGATCTTTTGGGCTGAAGCGAGCGGCAGCAGGCGCGGGTCGCAGCACACCTGGCGCAGCTTGAGCAGGGCGTCCAGAATCTGGATTTGCGACTTCGCCAGCCCTTTGTTGGCCAGCGCTTCCCGCACCGCTTTTTCGGTGCTCAGGCGAATGGTTTCGTAGAGGTCGGCCTGCTTGCCCGTGAGCTCCACGATGGACACGCTTTCAATCTTGTCGGGCAGCTCGGTCGCCACCTCGCGCTTGGTGCGCCGCAGCATGAAGGGCGTGATGCGGCGACGCAACTGGTCGAGTCGCTGGCTGTCGCCCTGTTTTTCGATAGGGGTGCGAAACAACTCCTTGAACCGGGCCTGACTGCCCAGAAAGCCGGGCATCAAGAAGTGAAACAGGCTCCACAACTCGCCCAGGTGGTTTTCCATCGGCGTGCCCGACAGGCACAGGCGGTGCCGAGTCTGCAACTCAGCCACTACCTGCGCCGCATGGGTGCTGGCGTTTTTGATGTTTTGCGCCTCGTCCAGCACCACCAGGTGCCAAGGCTGCTCCAGCCAGCGCTCACGATCACGCTGCAGCAGTGAATAGGGGGCAATCACCAGGTCGTGCGTGCTCATCTGGGCGGCGGACTCGTGGCGCTCCTTGCCGTGCAGCACCAGCGTGCGCAAGCCGGGTGTAAAGCGCTCGGCCTCGCGCCGCCAGTTGCCCATCAGGCTCACGGGGGCGACGATCAAGGCGGGGCGGGTGAGTCGTCCGGCTTCTTTTTCAACCAGCACATGGGCCAGCGTTTGCAGGGTTTTGCCCAGGCCCATGTCGTCGGCCAGGATGCCGTTCAGGCTATGCTGGCGCAAAAATTGCAGCCAGTTCAGGCCCTGTTGCTGATAAGGGCGCAGGCTGGCCTGCAAGCTCGCGGGTACCGGCACCTCGGGCAACTGGACGTGGCCGCTGAGCTGTTGCACCGTGTCGCGCAAGGCCTGGGCGCCTTCCCACACCGCGCCTTCGCCTAAAGCGGCGCTGGTGCGAAGCGCGTCCAGGCGCGAGAGCTTGAGGCTGTCGCCCGAAAAATCGTGCTCGCGGTCCCCCACCAGCTCCAGCAGCGCGGCCATCCAGGGTTTGAGCGCGTCGGTGGGCAGGCGAATGAAACCACGGCCGTCCGCAGCGGGCAGGAAGACAAAGGGCGGGATGTTTGGCTGCCCGGTAGCGGGGTCCAGCCCACTGGCGGCGGCCGCCGCGATCAGCTCTGGCAGCCATGGCAGGATGTTGTGGCGCTGGCCGTTGATCTCCATGCCCAGCGACAAGTCAAACCACGGGGATGCAGCTTCGCTTTCGCTCTCGTCCTGATCCGTGCCTGTGCCCTGCGCCTTCAGCTGCACATTGAGCGTGTCGGCGTGGGTGATCCAGTCGTTCAGGCTGTCGTCCAGGGTGACCTCAAAACCCGCTTCGCGCAGCACGGCATAGTCGTTGTCGGCCCACTGCAGCCAGTCTTTCTGGGATTCTTTGCCGGGAATGCCGTACTGGCCGTGGTCGTCCGTGGCGCGCAGCCCCAGTTCAAACAGCCGGGTGAGGGCGGCCAGTTCGGTTTCGGCGTCGCGCTGCAGCAGCACACGGCCCTGCGGGCCATCCACCAGCACAGACATGCCCTGGCCTGCCCACCAGCCGCGACGGCCCTGGTAGTCAAAGCGCAGTTGCGCCTGGATCAAGCCCCTGTCCGGGATGTCCTGCGCCCTGGTGGGTGCAAGGTGCAGGCAGGTCTTGGGTGTGATGCCCTCCAGCTTGGCAAGGTTTTGCAGCATGGGGGGCAGGGGCAGAGGCCCCAGGCGCTGCACCAAATCCACCTCGTGTTTCTGCAATGCCGAGGACTTGAGCGGCGGGGCTTTGAGCAGCAGGTCCAGCTGCGCCGCAGGCACGCCTGGGGCTTGCACCAGGCCGCACAGGCCTTGTTCGGCGTCCAGGTACAGCGGCGGGCTGTTCAGGCACAGTATGGCGTTGGGAGTCGTGCTGGCGTTGCTGTTGGTACGGGCCAGCTTGGCGCGCAAGGCCCAGCCGGGCTCAGTGCTTCGTGGGTCGGCCACTTCCAGCCAGTGCCACTCCAGCGGCTGTGGCGGGCCCCACTGGATGGCGCTGCCAGCGCAGCCATTGCCATTGTCCAGATACAGCCGCCCGGTGCTGGCGGCTTGCTGCAGCGCGATCAGTCCAGCCTGGCCATTCAGGGTGACGCTGGATGTGAAACTGTAGGATGCGTAATGGCGGTAGCCATGGTGCTTCGGCATGGCGCGCATGAGTTGCAGCACTTGCCGATCGGCTTCGCTGGCCTGGTCGTACACCGCCTGGCCCTTGTAGGGTTCGGTTCTTATCGGTTTGGGCTTGGCCCAGTCGCCCTTGATTTTGCGGTAAGCCACCACAGCTTCAAGCTGCAATTGGGGTACAGGGCCTTGCGCGTTGGCCACCGTCAGCAGGTACAGGTATTGCTCGGGCTGGTGCCGACCGCGCATCGCTGGGGCCGTTTTGGTGGCCGCGCCGCAGGCAATGTCCAGGTCTTTCAGCCAGTGCAGCAGCTGGGCTTCGGCCTCAAGGCGGGCTTTTTCTTCGGTACGGGCTTGGGCGGCCTGTCGGGCGGCTTCGGCTTCTTCGGGCGTAGGCGTGGGCGGATTGGGAGTGAAGCGGATGGTGGCGTCGCGGCCCAGCAGTTGCAAGCCTTTGTAGGCAGCCTTGATCATCAGTGCCACGCCGTGCTTGCACTGGTGGCTGACCGGGCAGGTGCAATGGCTGTCCCAGTCTTTCACCTGGCCACCGGGCGTCAGTTCCAGCAGGACGGACACTTCGTAAGGGTTGCGCTGGCTGCCCTGCACGTCGCCCAGCAGCACCCAGCGGTTGTTCTTCGGCAGGATGTTCAGCGTCAGCACTTTTTGGCCATGGTAGAGCATCAAGCCCCGCATCCAGGTGGTGCTGGCAATTTGCCGTTGCAGCGATTGCGGTTCGAACCACAAGCCATTGTTCATAGGATATTTAAGCATCAAATCAGGCTATAGCCCTTGTGTCACGGGCATGAACAGCTATTAAACAAATAGCAAAAACTCAGTCCTCAGTCCCCTGACAAAGAGGACAACACATGCCCGGCCTGCTGATCGGCGTGGTAGCTGGAGCGCACCATGGCGCCCACTGCGGCGTGGGAAAACCCCATTTTGTAGGCTTCTTCTTCAAACATCTTGAAGGTGTCCGGGTGTACATAGCGGCGCACCGGCAGGTGGGAGGTCGAGGGTGCCAGATACTGGCCAATGGTCAGCATGTTGATGCCGTGCGCGCGCATGTCACGCATCACCTGCAGGATTTCTTCGTCGGTTTCGCCCAGGCCCACCATGATGCCGCTTTTGGTCGGTATATCGGGGTGCAGCGCCTTGAACTTCTTGAGCAGGTTCAAGGAGAACTGGTAGTCGCTGCCGGGACGGGCTTCCTTGTACAGGCGTGGCGCGGTTTCCAGGTTGTGGTTCATCACATCGGGCGGCGTGGCCTTCAGGATTTCAAGCGCGCGCTCGTCGCGGCCCCGGAAGTCGGGCACCAACACCTCGATTTGCGTGGCGGGCGACAACTCGCGGATGCGCGTGATGCAATCGGCGAAATGCTGGGCACCGCCGTCGCGCAAATCGTCGCGGTCCACGCTGGTGATCACCACATACTTGAGCTTGAGCGCGGCGATGGTCTTGGCGAGGTTGTCGGGCTCGTTCACGTCCAGCGGGTCAGGGCGGCCATGGCCGACATCGCAAAACGGGCAGCGCCGCGTGCACTTGTCGCCCATGATCATGAAGGTGGCCGTGCCCTTGCCGAAACATTCGCCAATATTGGGGCAGCTGGCCTCTTCACACACCGTGACCAGCTTGTTCTGGCGCAGAACGTCCTTGATCTCGTAGAAGCGGGTGCTGGCGCTGCCGGCCTTGACACGGATCCAGTCCGGTTTTTTCAGTACCTCGCCCGGCACCACCTTGACCGGAATGCGCGACAGCTTGGCCGCCGCCTTCTGCTTGGCCAGCGGGTTGTAGGTCTCGGTGCTTTGCGCTTCGCGGACGGTGGGATTGGCGGGATTGAGGGCGTCTGAGTGGTTCATGGGGTGTTGGGTGCTTTTGCCAGGTGATGGGGCCAAAGTTACGGCGCCAGGTAAGTGACGAGCTTTTGGCCCAGCACGCCTGCCGCCTCCTGCCAGCTTGCCGATACGCCGATTGTAGAAAGGTCCGTGGTCTTCAGCCCGGCATAGCCGCAGGGGTTGATGCGCGAGAAGGGTTCCAGGTCCATCGCCACATTCAGCGCCACCCCGTGGTAAGTGCAATGGCGGCTGACCTTGATGCCCAAGGCGGCGATTTTTCCCAGGCCTGCAAAATTGGGGTCGGATCCGGCCGCGAAGCGAAACGGCTCAGACCCCAATTTTGCAGGGCGCTGCGGCAGCAGCGCGTGGGAAAACGGATCGTCCATCCGCACATAAATGCCCGGTGCGCCCGCCACGCGATGCCCCGTCACGCCAAAGTGCGCCAGCGTTTTTATGACGGACTCCTCGATCCGGTACACGTATTCCTTGACGTAGTAACCCGCGCGCTGGAGGTCGATCAGCGGGTATGCCACCACCTGGCCGGGGCCATGAAAGGTCACCTGGCCGCCCCGGTTGGTTTGCACCACGGGAATGCCTGCGGGGTTGAAGATATGCTCCGGTTTTCCCGCCAGACCTTGTGTATAAACCGCAGGGTGCTCGCAAATCCATAGCGCATCGGGCGTTTCTGCAGTTCGTGCGGCGGTGAAGGCCTGCATCGCTGCATAGGTGGGCAGATAGTCCACTCGACCCAAGTTGCGCACGTCGGTCTGCATGAATAGCCTACGGTCCAGCGCCTTAAAGGACCACCTTCACCATCGGATGCGTGGACAGCGTGCGGTAGAGTTCGTCGAGCTGCTCGCGGCTGGTGGTTGTGACGGTGATGGTGACGCCCAAATACTTGCCGCCTTTGCTTTCGCGCAGCGTGATGGTGGAGGCGTCAAATGTCGGGTCGAACCGATGGGCCACGGCGGTGATCGCGTGCACCAGGCCGTCCGCCTTCACGCCCATGACCTTGATGGGAAACAGTGACGGGTACTCGATCAGCGAGTCTTTGCGCGGCGACGGCTCAGGGGTGGCTTCGGGGGTATTTTCAGAGGAAGAATTCATGTCGAGTGCTCTTGTTTGGCCTGCTGGTAGGCTGCATACAGCCTGGCATAGATGGGACCGGGCTTGCCGTTTCCAACCGGCTGGCCATCCAGCAGGGTAACGGGCAGCACTTCCTTGGTGGCCGATGACAGCAGCAACTCGTCGGCCGCCAGTACCTCGGCCCGCGTGATGCGGCGCAACTCAAAACCAATGCCCGAGGCGCGGCACATCTCTTCAATCAGTCCGTAACGGATGCCTTCGAGGACCAGCTTGTCTTTGGGCGGCCCCATGACTGTGCCGTTTTTGACGACCCAGACATTGCTGGCAGCGGCTTCGCTCAGGTAATCGCCGCGGAACATCACGGTCTCTAGCGCCCCGGCGTCCACGCTGATCTGGCGGGCGAATACCGCGCCCAGCAGGCTGGTGCTTTTGATGTGGGCTTTTTCCCAGCGGAAATCGGCGGCGGTGACGCATGCCACGCCTTGTTCGCGCTGTTGCGCGCTGGGCAGCTTCATGGCGTTGACCATGACAAAGACCGTGGGCGTCAGGCCGGGCAGCATCGGATGGTCGCGCAGGGCAACCCCGCGGGTCACCTGGATGTAAATCAGTTGATCGCCTTTTTCGGCATTTACCCCCGTTGATTGGGCGTAAGAGGCTATTAATTTAAGAGCAAGTTCGCGCCAGTTGGCATGCGTCATGGGGTTGACGATGCGCAACTCGGCCAGGCTGCGGTCCAGTCGTGCCATGTGGTGCTCAAAGCGGAACAGCTTGCCGGCATAGGCAGGCACGACCTCATAAACGCCGTCGCCAAAGATGAAGCCGCGGTCCAGAACGCTGATTTTCGCGTCTTTGAGCGCGGTGAATTCACCGTTGAGGTAGCAGGGTGTGTCGGGCAGCTGTGCGCTGGAAGTGGGGTTGGAAGTGCTCATGATGGACCTCAAATGGGTGGGAAGGTAGCTCGCGCAGCCTTATTTGCCGTGACGCTGGATGCGCCGGCGACTGCAAAAATGGTCATGCCGAGCACAGCGGGCCGGCCAAATCGTTCTGGCCACGCCAGCACGTCGATTCAGGCACCGGGCGCCCTGCTGCTCAAACAAGAAAGATCACAGCGGCAATGGCCAGGCCGCCAAGCCCGAGATTGAGCCCTGACAGCGTGGCGATCTGTCCCACGCGCCGCCCGCCTTCGGGCCAGTCCGTCGCGGCCACGGCCTGCTTCAGGCGCCGGTAAGGTCCGAAATAAAGATGGCCAAACAAGGCAGACATCAGCAGGCCGATGCCGAACATCAGATGCCAGCCCACAGGTGCATTTTTCATACCGACACCCAGCAGCATGGCCAGGCCGGTGAGCAGCAGCAGCCCGATGGCAAGCCAGACCAGAGAGAAAAATCTTCCCAATGCCAAGGTAATCAAGGGCAGGCGCTGCGGCGGGGCCAGTTGAGCGGCGGCAGCGGGGCGCAGTGCAAAAAGCATGAAGCTGATGCCCCCCAGCCACACGATGGCGGCGGCGATGTGCAGGAATTTCATCAGGGCGGCCATGGAGTCTTTCAAAAAGATACGCGCTGCAATTTTCCGCTTGTCGCAGGATTTACAGGCGCTATAGGAGGTAAACAACCTGATTGTCGCCTGCAAAGCGACCGGTGCTTGCCGCATGGCGATTGAGCATCATCGCCGCGCCGCGCAGCAATTTTCCCGATACGCGCGGGTTTCTACGTATAATCAAGGGCTTTGCTGATAACTGTAGTAACCGGCTTGTCACCTGCTTGTAATTTGTGAGGGTCAAAATGACAGATTCGCCGGTTCGTGCCAGAGCAAAGATTTCAGTTCAGCATATTGATGCTGAAGATGAAGATTTCAAGCCGCTGACGCGCGAAGAAGCGCAAAAACTGCGTGAAGCCAGTCCTTCACTGTCGCCCTGGTGGGTGGTGGCGGGGCAACTGGTGGCCGGGTTGGTGGTGGCTTGTATCGCATGGGCATTGACGGGAAGACGCGAAGTGGCCTGGTCGGCGTTCTACGGCGCGCTGGCGGTCGTGATCCCGGCGGCACTGTTTGTACGGGGGTTGACCGGCAAGGTGTCGTCCGTGAATCCGGGTGCTGCGGTGCTTGGATTTTTTTTGTGGGAAATGGTCAAGATTGGCCTGACGGTGGCGATGTTGTTCGCGGCACCGCGACTAATTGAAAATTTAAGCTGGCCTGCCATGTTGGCGGGTCTGATAGTGACGATGAAAGTGTATTGGGGCGTGCTCTGGTTCAAGCCAAAGCGCCCCACTGCGCACCAAACTTAACGGGACGAGTGGATAGATGGCTGCTGCAAACGGACCTACCGCCGGTGAATACATCGGGCACCACCTGACTCATTGGCAGAACAAGCCAATGGATGGTGTCATTGATTTCTCGGTATACAACCTCGACTCGATCATCTGGGCCGTCCTCCTTGGCATCGTCGGCAGCTTCTTCCTCTGGAAAGCCGCACGCGCCGCGACGTCGGGGGTGCCGGGCCGCTTCCAGGCTGCCGTCGAGATCCTCGTTGAAATGGTCGACAACCAGGCCAAGGGCATCATCCACAATGCCAAGAGCCGCAAGCTGGTTGCGCCCATGGCGCTGGCCGTTTTCATCTGGATTTTCCTGATGAACGCGATGGATTTGCTACCCGTCGACCTGCTGCCCAAAGTCTGGGAAACCATCTTCGACGTCGCCGGCCTTGATCCCCACCACGCCTACCTGCGCGTCGTGCCAACCGCCGACCTCTCAACCACCTTGGGCCTCTCGATGTCGGTGCTGCTCGTCTGCGTGGCCTACAACATCAAGATCAAGGGCGCGGGCGGCTGGGTGCATGAGCTGTTCACGGCACCCTTTGGTAGTCACCCGGTTTTGTGGCCGATCAACTTCTTGATGCAGATGATCGAGTTCGCAGCGAAAACCGTGTCGCACGGCATGCGGCTGTTTGGCAATATGTACGCTGGTGAACTGGTGTTCATGCTGATCGCGCTGATGGGCGGTGCTGCTGCCATGTCGCTGTCCGGTATTTTGCTGCCCATCGGCCAGATCATCGCCGGCACGGTTTGGGCGATCTTTCATATCTTGATCATCACCTTGCAGGCGTTCATTTTCATGATGCTGACGCTGGTGTATGTCTGTCTCTTATANNATCGGCCAGATCATCGCCGGCACGGTTTGGGCGATCTTTCATATCTTGATCATCACCTTGCAGGCGTTCATTTTCATGATGCTGACGCTGGTGTATGTGGGCCAGGCCCACGATCAGCACTAGGTTTTGTAGGTCTGGTTTCTTTCTTTTTTCTTTTGTTTGTTAGTTAACTTAAATCCATAGGAGCTTTAAATGGAAAACGTTCTCGGTTTCGTCGCTTTGGCCGCTGGCCTGATTATTGGCCTGGGTGCTGTCGGCGCATGTATCGGCATCGGCATCATGGGTAGCAAATACCTTGAAGCAGCCGCTCGTCAGCCTGAACTGATGAATGAATTGCAAACCAAGATGTTCCTGCTTGCAGGTCTGATCGACGCCGCGTTCCTGATCGGTGTCGGTATCGCGATGATGTTCGCATTTGCCAATCCTTTTGTGCTGAAGTAAGTCATCGTCACAAACCCCGATAGAAAGGTGTTGCCGTGAGTATTAACGCAACCCTGTTCGTTCAAGCGATTGTTTTCGCGATTCTGGTGTGGTTCACAATGAAATTTGTGTGGCCGCCCATCATGAAAGCGCTGGACGAGCGGGCTCAAAAAATCGCTAGTGGCCTGGCCGCTGCCGAGAAAGCCAAGTCTGAACTTTCCGTGGCCAACAAGCGCGTGGAAGAAGAACTGGGCAAATCTCGCAACGAGTCGGCAATACGCCTGGCTGAGGCCGAGCGCCGTGGCCAGTCCCTGATTGAAGACGCCAAAGCCAGGGCAACCGAGGAAGGCAGCAAGATCATTGCCGCCGCCAAGGTCGAAGCCGAGCAGCAAACTGTCAAGGCTCGCGAAACCCTGCGCGAGCAGGTTGCCGCACTGGCCGTCAAGGGTGCCGAGCAGATTCTGCGCAAGGAAGTCAATGCTGGTGTGCATGCTGACTTGCTGGGCCGCCTGAAGACCGAACTCTAATAGAGCATAAATATGGCAGAACTAGCCACCATTGCACGTCCTTACGCTGAAGCTCTGTTCAAGGCCAGTACCGCAGGTTCTTCGTCAGGTTCAGGCGCTGACCTGGTTGGCACGACTGCCTGGCTCGATGAACTGGCGGTCATTGCAGCCGATGTGCGGTTGCAGCAGTTCGCTGGCAATCCCGGCGTGACAGCGGCCCAGACCTTTGATGTGATTTCCGGCGTCGCGAAAGCCGCACTTCCGGAAGCTGCAAAAAATTTCCTGCGCGCCGTGATCGACAACGGGCGCATTAGCGTGCTGCCGGAAATTGCCAGTCAGTTCCGTACCCTGAAGAATGCACAGAGTGGCTGCTCGGACGCCACCGTGTACAGCGCCTTTGCGCTCGAAGGTGCGGCGCTGGCTGATCTGGCTGCAACGCTGGAAAAGCGCTTTGGCCGCCAACTCAGCCTCAAGGTTGAGCTGGAGCCGGCCCTGATTGGCGGCGTGCGTGTCGTGGTGGGTGACGAGGTGCTGGACACTTCGGTGAAAGCCCGTTTAGAGCAAATGAAAGTGGCGCTGATTTCCTGATCTTGCGCCCGGGCGTTACATCAGGTTTTTAGCCAACAACATAGAAAGAAGGAAAGAGTCATGCAACTCAATCCCGCAGAAATTTCTGAACTGATCAAAAGCCGCATCGAAGGCTTGACTGTCAGTGCGGACATCCGTAACCAGGGTACTGTTGTGTCGGTGGCCGACGGTATCGTTCGTATCCATGGTCTGTCCGATGTGATGCAGGGCGAGATGCTCGAATTCCCTGCCACGGCAGACGGCACGCCCACCTATGGTCTGGCGCTGAACCTCGAGCGCGACTCGGTCGGCTCGGTGATTCTGGGCGAGTACGAGCACATCGCTGAAGGCGACACCGTCAAATGCACGGGCCGCATTCTGGAGGTGCCGGTCGGCCCCGAGCTGCTGGGCCGCGTAGTCAACGCACTGGGTCAGCCGATTGACGGCAAAGGTCCCATCAACGCCAAGATGACCGACGTGATTGAAAAGGTTGCGCCTGGCGTGATCGCCCGTAAATCGGTCGACCAGCCGCTACAAACCGGCCTGAAGTCCATTGACTCCATGGTGCCGATTGGCCGTGGTCAGCGCGAGCTGATCATCGGTGACCGCCAGACCGGCAAGACCGCGGTAGCGATTGACACCATCATCAACCAGAAGGGCACAGGCGTTTCTTGCGTCTATGTTGCGATCGGCCAGAAGGCATCGTCCATCAAGAACGTGGTTCGCTCGTTGGAGCAAGCCGGCGCCATGGCCTACACCATTGTGGTGGCGGCCTCGGCCTCCGATTCGGCTGCCATGCAATACGTGAGCGCCTACTCTGGCTGCACCATGGGCGAGTACTTCCGCGATCGCGGCGAAGACGCCCTGATTGTGTATGACGACCTCTCCAAGCAGGCCGTGGCTTACCGTCAGGTGTCGCTGCTGCTGCGCCGTCCGCCGGGCCGTGAAGCCTACCCTGGCGACGTGTTCTATCTGCACAGCCGTCTGCTTGAACGTGCCGCCCGCGTGAACGAGAAGTATGTCGAAGACTTCACCAAAGGCGCTGTCAAGGGCAAAACCGGTTCACTGACCGCACTGCCCATCATCGAAACGCAAGCCGGTGACGTGTCTGCCTTCGTGCCGACCAACGTGATCTCGATCACCGACGGCCAGATTTTCCTGGAAACCAGCCTGTTCAACGCCGGTATCCGTCCCGCGATCAACGCCGGTATCTCGGTGTCCCGCGTCGGTGGCGCAGCCCAGACCAAGCTCGTGAAAAACCTGTCTGGCGGTATCCGGACCGACTTGGCGCAGTACCGTGAACTGGCTGCGTTTGCGCAGTTTGCTTCCGATCTGGACGAGGCCACCCGCAAGCAGCTGGACCGCGGTGCCCGCGTGACTGAACTGCTCAAGCAGGCGCAGTACTCACCTTTGTCCATCTCCAACATGGCCGCCACGCTGTTCTCGGTGAACAAGGGCTTCATGGACGATGTGGAGGTCAAGAAGGTGCTGGATTTTGAGCGCGGCCTGCAGGCTTGGCTGAAAGACAAAAACGCCGCCTTGATGGCCAAACTCGAAGCCAACAAAGCCATGGACAAGGACGCTGAGGCCGAGCTGAACACGGCTGTGACCGAGTTCAAGAAGTCGTTTTCCTGAGCTTGCCTGAATACCGGCAAGCGTTCTAGAAACCCATAGGAACCCCTTAGGAAACATATGGCAGTAGGCAAGGAAATACGCGGCAAGATCAAATCGGTGGAAAACACCCGCAAGATCACCAAAGCCATGGAAATGGTGGCGGCCTCCAAAATGCGCAAGGCGCAGGAACGGATGCGTGCCGCCCGTCCTTACAGCGACAAGATCCGCAACATCACGGCCAACCTGAGCCAGGCTAACCCCGAATACACCCACGCGTTCATGGAGTCCAACGACGCCAAGAGCACCGGGTTTATCGTGGTAAGCACCGACAAGGGCTTGTGCGGTGGTTTGAACACCAACGTTCTTCGCATCTTGACCGCCAGGCTCAAGGATCTGCAGGCCGCCGGACATGATGCGCAGGCCGTGGCCATTGGCAACAAGGGATTGGGCTTCCTCAACCGTGTGGGCGTCAAGGTGGTGTCTCATGCGACGCAGCTGGGAGATAAGCCGCACTTGGACACCTTGATCGGCCCTGTCAAGGTGCTGCTCGATGCATACAGCGAAGGCAAAGTCAACGCGGTCTACCTCTGCTACACCAAGTTCATCAACACGATGAAGCAGGAGCCGATGGTGGAGCAGTTGCTGCCGCTCACCGCTGACCACCTGCAGGCCGACAAGGACCAGCATGGCTGGGACTACATTTACGAGCCCGACGCGCAGACCGTGATTGATGATTTGCTGGTGCGCTACGTGGAAGCGCTGGTGTTTCAGGCCGTGGCCGAAAACATGGCCTCGGAGCAGTCAGCCCGCATGGTGGCCATGAAGTCTGCCACCGACAACGCCGGCAGTGTAATAGACGAACTCAAGCTGATTTACAACAAGACGCGTCAGGCGGCGATTACGAAAGAACTTTCGGAAATCGTTGCCGGTGCTGCCGCGGTTTAAACCGCGATTCAAGATTCAAAGAACGGAAAAGGATTCGGTCATGGCTCAAGAGAATCTACAAGTGAACAAAGGCGCTCAAGGCAAGATTGTTCAGTGTATTGGTGCGGTGCTGGACGTGGAATTTCCGCGTAACCAGATGCCCAAAATTTATGACGCGCTCAAGATGGAAGGCTCATCGCTGACGCTGGAAGTCCAGCAGCAGCTGGGTGACGGCATTGTGCGTACCATTGCGCTGGGCACGTCAGATGGCATGCGCCGCGGCAATATCGTGTACAACACCGGTGCGCCGATTACGGTTCCCGTGGGCAAAGCCACGCTGGGCCGCATCATGGACGTGCTGGGTGCGCCGATTGACGAGCGTGGCCCCGTTAATCAGGAACTCACCGCTGCCATCCACCGCAAGGCACCCGCCTATGACGAGTTGAGCCCTTCGCAGGAGTTGCTGGAAACCGGCATCAAGGTGATTGACTTGATCTGTCCGTTTGCCAAAGGCGGCAAGGTGGGTCTGTTCGGCGGCGCCGGTGTCGGCAAGACCGTGAACATGATGGAACTCATCAACAACATTGCCAAGGCGCACTCGGGCCTGTCCGTGTTTGCCGGTGTCGGCGAGCGTACCCGCGAGGGCAATGACTTCTACCACGAGATGGCCGAGTCCGGCGTGGTGAATCTTGAAAACCTGGGCGAATCCAAAGTGGCCATGGTGTACGGTCAGATGAATGAGCCCCCAGGCAACCGTCTGCGCGTGGCGCTGACCGGCCTGACGATTGCCGAGTCTTTCCGTGACGAAGGCCGCGACGTGCTGTTCTTCGTGGACAACATTTACCGCTACACGCTGGCCGGTACCGAAGTGTCCGCGCTGTTGGGCCGCATGCCTTCCGCCGTGGGTTACCAGCCGACGCTGGCCGAGGAAATGGGCCGCCTGCAAGAGCGCATTACCTCCACCAAGGTGGGCTCCATCACGTCCATCCAGGCCGTTTACGTTCCTGCCGATGACTTGACCGACCCGTCGCCTGCCACGACCTTTGCTCACCTTGATTCCACCGTGGTGCTGTCGCGTGACATCGCCTCGCTGGGTATCTACCCCGCTGTGGATCCGCTGGATTCGACCAGCCGCCAACTTGACCCCAACGTGGTTGGTGAAGACCACTACGCCACCGCCCGCGCCGTACAGGGTACGCTGCAGCGCTACAAGGAATTGCGCGACATTATTGCGATTCTGGGCATGGATGAGTTGGCCCCTGAGGACAAACTGGCCGTGGCCCGTGCCCGCAAGATCCAGCGTTTCCTTTCCCAGCCTTTCCACGTTGCTGAAGTGTTCACCGGCTCGCCCGGCAAGTACGTGAGCTTGGCCGAAACCATTCGTGGCTTCAAGATGATTGTGGCTGGCGAGTGCGATCATCTGCCAGAGCAGGCCTTCTACATGGTCGGCACCATTGACGAAGCGTTTGAAAAAGCGAAAAAAGTTTAACTGACTAACGGAGCGGTTTATATGCCTACCATCCACGTCGACGTTGTCAGCGCAGAAGAAGCTATCTTCTCCGGCGAAGCCAAGTTTGTGGTTTTGCCCGGGGAAGCGGGCGAGCTGGGTATCTACCCGCGCCACACGCCGCTGATCACCCGCATCAAGCCGGGGGCAGTACGCATTGAAAAAGCGGATGGCACTGAAGAGTTTGTGTTTGTAGCCGGCGGGCTCCTCGAAGTGCAGCCCCATTGCGTGACGGTATTGAGCGATACCGCCATTCGTGGCAAAGACCTGGACGAGGCGAAGGCCAGCGCAGCCAAGGCTGCCGCTGAAGAAGCGCTGAAAAACGCCAAGAGCGAAATTGACATCGCCATGGCCCAGTCCGAACTCGCCGTGATGGTCGCCCAGATTTCCGCGCTGCGCAAATACCGCCAGAAGAAATAACAGCGGGCTTAGGCCGCTACAGCAGGCCCCCGCATACCGGGATCCTGCATCAAGCCCCTGCCGCAAGTCAGGGGCTTTTTTGTGGCGGCGCGGGGTAGGCCGCTTTGTGCCGAACCGTGCCGGCCTGTCGGCAGCACCGCTCGATGGCACTGCTTCGACTTGCCTGTCATGCCGGCTACCCGCCCAGCTACTGCAATAACGGTGTGTCGGGCAATTCGTTCGGCTGCGCCTGCTGGCTGTCCAGCGTGCCCTCCACGGTAAAATGCGCCATCAGCACCGCCGAGGTTTCTTCAATCGCCTGTGTCAGTCCGTCCTCGTAGCGCTTGTCCCGAAATGCGCTGGCGATGCGTGCCACCATGGCCTGCCACTGCAGCGGGCTCACATGCCGCATTAAGCTGCGGTCCGCCACAATTTCAATGGCGTGTTCGGCCAGCAGTACATAAATCAGTACGCCGTTGTTGTGCTCGGTGTCCCACACACGCAATTTTCCAAACATGGTCACAGCACGCTGCCGCGTGAGGGTGCTGATGGGGGTCTGCCTGTCCAGTCGCCACAAATAGCTGATGGGCAGCGAAGCTTCCACGCAAATGCGAATTTGCCCGCCGTGGCGTCGTTCGCTGGCCGCGACCCGCTGCGTCAGGCGCTGCAGCATGTCGGGCGGAACAGCGCGCCGGGTATCTGAAGTGTCCAGCCACAGGTGTTTGATAAGGCGTTTTAGCTTGTTGATCATGAGGCTTACCAGTCACCCGAGGCGCCACCGCCGCCGAAATTTCCACCGCCACCGCTGCTAAAGCCGCCGCCTCCTCCTCCTCCTCCGGTGCCACCCCAGCCTGAAAAGCTGCCGCCACGGCCCAGCGAGCCCAGGCTCGCAAACAGGGCGAATACCACGCCCGCCAGGGCGGCGATGCCGCCAATCAGCACACTGCTGGTGAATATCCAGGCCAGCACACCGATGACACCACCCGTGACCACCGAACCCAGCTTGCGCCCCAGCAAGCCCCCAAGCACGCGCCCGCCAATTGGTACGGCAAAAAACAGGAAGACGGCCAGGTTCATCCAGTTAAAGCCTTTCATGTTTTTGGGCATCGAGTGGGTGCTATCGGGCGCGGGCAGGTTTTCACCGCTGATCAGCGCAATGATCTGGTCTGCCGCGGCATCCAGCCCACCGGTAAAGTCCCCTTGCTTGAAGCGCGGGGTAATGGCGTTGTCGATGATCTGACGCGCCGCCAGGTCGGGAATTGCGCCCTCCAGCGCCTTGGTCGTTTCAATGCGAACCTTACGGTCGTTTTTGGCCACCACCAGCAGCAAGCCGTCGCCGATAGCCTGGCGTCCGATCTTCCAGCTGTCGCCCACCCGCTGCGCATAGGCGGCTATATCTTCGGGTTGGGTGGTGGGCACCATCAGCACCACCACCTGTGCGCCGCGAGCCTGCTCAAAAGCCGTCAGTTTGGCCTCGAGGGCCTGACGCTGCGCGGCATCCAGTGTGCCGGTGAGGTCCATGACATGGGATGTCAGGGGAGGCACCGCTTGCACCCCCTGCACGTCTTGTGCGAAGGCGGTGAAAGGCAGCCAAGCCGCTAGCAACAGGCCAGCCCAGCCCGAAAAAAGAAAGACCAAAAAGCGGCGCATAGTCAGTAACAGCGGCTGCTTACTTCTTGTTGAAGTCCACTACCGGGGGCGCAGAAATCTGAGCCTCGTTTTGCACAGCAAAGTTGGGCTTAACGCTGTAGCTGAATATCATGGCGGTCAGGTTGCTGGGGAAACTGCGCGTCAGCACGTTGTAGGCCTGCACCGTCTGAATGTAGCGGTTGCGTGCCACGGTGATGCGGTTTTCGGTGCCTTCGAGCTGCACCCGCAAATCACGAAAAGCTTGGTTGGCCTTGAGCTCGGGATAGCGTTCGCTGACTACCATCAGCCGACTCAGTGCGCTGCCTAGTTCGCCCTGGGCTGCCTGAAATTTACTGAAGGCCGCAGGGTCGTTCAGCGTTTCTGGCGTTACTTGAATGGACGTGGCCTTGGCGCGCGCTTCAATCACCTTGGTCAGCGTGTCCTGCTCGAAAGCGGCTTCGCCCTTGACCGTGGCCACAATATTCGGCACCAGGTCAGCACGGCGCTGGTACTGGTTCAGCACTTCGGACCAGGCGGACTTGGTTTGCTCGTCCAGACGCTGGAAATCGTTGTAACCGCAGCCTGTCAGCAGAAAGCTCAATACGGCTGCGATGGCCAAACCTAATAAACGGGATTTCATGGCAAAGCCCTCCAAAATTCAAGCCACAACACTAACATAGTCGAATGCCTGAGGTTGACGTAGAAAATCATACGTCATAACTGGCGATCAAATTCAGTAAAGGAGAGTGCGAGTTCAGCAACAAGAAGGGCACCCAATCCCGAGGCCGATACCCGCGGGAATTCAAGCTTGAGGCGTAAGGCGGGTCAAGGGCGGGCACGCATCGTGCGCTGGCATTGGCGGGATGCCGACAGGGACATCGCCGCTCCCGCCGGTCAAGGTGGATGTGGCACGCGCTGGGCTGCGATGAAGTGAGTCTGAGTGAGTCTGGAAGAGCCGGGTGCAGGCCCTGCACCGCATGTACTCCGGCTTGCCGCTGAAGAAGGGACGTGCAGCTACTTTGACGCACGACTACCAGCCAAGCGTCATGCAACGACCACACTGTTTACCGCGCGCAACCTGCGGGACGGCCAACTCCTCGCCCACCACCTCTAACCCCCAAAGTCATTTAGCTGTACCAAGAGTGTGCTCGCGATATCCTGCAGAAGGGCCTACGTGCCAGCAGCGCTTGCAGTCGTTTGAGTCAAAAGGCAACGTCACACTAGCGATTTGCAATAGCGTTGGCTATGGCCTGACTGATCGTCGCCTGCAGGTTCAGGCTCTTCAGGATGCCAAGGCCGTTGGTGGCCGCCTGGATCACGGTTTGGTTGCGGATGGTCTGGTTGTTCAGTGTGTTCTGGATGTACGTGGCCAAGGGGACCATCACTGCGCCGGGCTCCACCGTATTGCCGGGGCCGTTTTGCACGACTTGCGCCTGCGGGGCGATCTGCTGGCCCGGCACTGCAGGCTGCGCTGTCTGGTTGCGGATGGTCTGGTTGTTCAGTGTGTTCTGGATGTACGTGGCCAACGGGACGATCACTGGGCCGGGCTCCACCGTATTGCCGGGCCCGTTTTGCGCGACTTGCGTCTGCGAGATGATTTGCTGGCCCAGCGCTGCAGCCTGCGCTGGCGTGAGCTTGGTGATGTCACCCAGCTGGAGCGACATGGTGGTGACCAACTGGTCGTTGATGTAGACCGCGCGGCTGATGCCGAACGACACGAAAAGACCTGCGCCAAAGTCGAAGCCGCCGCGCATATGGTCCAGCGTGTGGTTGCTGGCGGCGAGCCACATCGTCGATTCCTCTGCCGGCTGCTGCGCAGGGTCATTCTGCGCCTGGCTGGCGCTGGCAAGCAGTAGCCCGCACAAGCCTGCAATCGGCCAGCATCTGCGCCTGGCCCCTACGTGAAGGCGGGGTGTCTGTTTCATTAGAAGTCTCCCGGGCCGTGCTTGGGCATGGTCACGCCCGCAAGGCCATCCCGATTGATCCCGGCCAGCAGCGGCGCCCGAGGTGCGGTGCGCCAGTCGGCCGCCATGTTGAAGTGCGCGGACTCCATGCGGTTGTGAATGACGAACAGCAGGCCGCTTTGCCAGCTGGCCTCGAAAGCCAGGCGCGGCACGGCACGCGTACCGTTCGCCGGATCGCCGATCAGCACACGGTCATCGCGCAGCCCCTTGACCACCACAAAATGCTGGTAGCCGTTTTCGTTGATCAGCACAATGGCAGGCACGCGTGCTTCAGCGAGTTTGTCCAGCGGCTGCTCGAAGCCGTCCGCCTCGAAGCCCTGTGCCTGCAGAAACCGCTTCATGTCGAGCAGCGAAAACCCCTCGCGTTGAATTTTTGACTGGTCGCCGTGCCGGTACATATATTCGAAGACCACGCTCTCAGACACCGGGTAGCCGTAATGGTGGGTCAGCAGCGTGGCCACGGCGGCCGAACCGCAACTGAAGTCGTATTGCTGCAGCAGTGTGCCGGCCAGCCGTGCTTGCCGGATGCTGGTGACGGGCATGATTACATCGCCGCTGCCCAGTGACGGCAGGTAACTTTGTTGCGCCCCGGCCGTCGAAGCCATGAGCGCCAGGGACATGAGCAGCCAACGCATGATGTCCTCCGGTCAATTCACCTGCAGATTCAGAATAACGGCATTCTGGATCAACACGTTGGCGCCGGAATTCTGGATCACCATCGGCATGCCGCTCATGTTGGAAAATGCTCCAGCGCTGATGGCGTTGGTGCCGGTTGCCACGTTGATGGCGGTGTTGTTGGCCGTTGTGCCGGCGAGTGTCATGTCGTTGATGACCACTTCACGCCCGCCACGATACGCCTCCAGCGTGGCCGCCTCGACTGGCTTGTCAAACCCGGCGAACCCGCTGCGTTCGGCGCTTTGCGCCACGGTGCTGGCGGTGTCCTGCGGCGCCAGTGATGCTTGAGCCATCGCCTGCGCGGGCAGCGCTAAAACGAACGCTGCGCCGACGAGCCAGGAGAGGTCAGTAGGTTTCATTTTGTTTCCCCTTGGGTATGCGGTGGCGGCAAGTCGGCATCGACCGTGGCGTGAGGCCGCGATCGATGCCGACTTGGCGGCTTACTTGCCGACGGCCAGGTTAGCCTGCACGTTCACGCTTTGCTGAACCAGCGCGGAAATGCCGCTGTTCTGGCTCGCAACCATGATGCCGGCTGCCGATTGACCGACGCTGGTCATGGTGTTTGCCATGCTGAACGTTCCGGCATTCACACTGTTGCTGCCGCCCGCTCCGCCAGTCCCACCGTTGCCAATGGCAGCGTTCGCCGTGCCGCCCGTGCCCCCGCCTGCACCGCCGGTACCGGTGGCGCCTGCTGCGCCGGCAGCACCGGTGCTGGTGCCTGTTGCGCCAACTGCGCCAGCCGCACCTTGCGCAGTGCCGCCTGTCGAACTGCCGTTCGTGGCGTTGCCGTTGCTGGCCGACGTGGTCGCGTTGCCGTTGGTTGCCGAGCCGCCGCTTGCGCCGTTACCGGCGTTGTTGGTTGCATTGCCGCCGCCTGCGCCGGTGCCCGTGCCGTTTCCAGCGGTGGCCGTTGCCGGACCGGATGATCCGGCTCCACCAGTCGAACTCGTGGCGCCCGTGGTGCCAGCGCCGCCGTTCGCAGTCGCCGTGCCCGTGGCTGCACCAGTGGTGCCTGTGGAAGCGCCGCCCGTGCCCGTGCCGCCCGCGCCGTTGCCGCCATTGCCTGCGTTGCCCGTGGTGCTGGTCGAACCGCCAGCCGCGCCGCCGGTACCGCCGCCGCTCGCCGAGCCACCAGTGCCACCTGCACCCCCCGGGGTGGTCAGCCCGCCGGTGCCGCCGTTGCCGCCATTGGCAGAACCACCATTGGCGTTGCCGCTGGTGCCGCCGTCGGCACTGCCAGCGCCGCCGGAGCGAGCACCGCCACCGCCGCCAGGACCGCCGGTGCCAACACCGACCGAAGCGCTGAGGGCGCCGCCGGTGCGGGAAGCATTGTCGGACGCACTCCGGCCACCCGTTGCGCTGCTCTCCGATTCGGAATTGCCACCACGGCTCAGATTGGCCGACAGTGCCGAGCCGCCATCACCAGAGCCGGCGCCGCCAGCGCCGCCCGTTGCATTACCGGCACGGCCACCATTACCGCCGTCGCCCGCCTGAGCGCCGTTGTTCGTTGCCGAACCAGCCGTGTTGCTGCCGTTGCTGGCGCTGCCGTTGACTGCGCTGGCAATACCGCCAGCCCCGCCAGCCCCGCCAGCCCCGCCAGTCGCCGCGCCGGCGTTACCGCCAGCCCCGCCCGCGCCGCCAGTGCCTGCACCGCCGTTGCCGCTGTTATTGCCGCCTGTTGCGTTGCCACCGGTTCCGGCACCACCAACGGCACCGTTTGCATTTCCGTTGTTGGTGGCGATGTTGCCGATGTTCTGAACGGTGTTACCGCTTACGGACCCTGAAAGATTGCTGGTCGCTGTGGCATTGGACGTGTTGAAGGCGTTCGTGAAATTACCCGTGGAGCCGTTGTTGATGGCTGCTGACCGGGCAGCGCTGGCAACCGCTTGGCCGGAATTCCTGTTGATGCTACGGTCGGAATTGTCGGCGTTGTTTGTACTCTTGTTGTTGTTTACATCCGTATTGTTCGTACTCTTGTTGTTGGCCTGATCAGAGTTGTTCGTGCTGGTGCTGGTTGTGCTCTTGTTGTTGGCTTGATCCGAGTTGTTTTGCGACGCAGTGGAATTCTCGTTGGCCTGTGGCGCATTGCCGCCTTGCGTCGAGGTGGCAGTCGCGGTTTGGTTTCCGGTCGCTGCGCTAGTAGTACCGACGGTACCGTCGTTGGTCGGGTTTGCCCATGCGGAAGCGAATGCAAGGGCGATGGCCGAAGCCAGAAGTGTCTTTTTCATGTTACCTCTCCTAAGATGATTCAAGTTGGTTTGACAAACAGTCTTGGTGAATTGCGTGACCGCAAATCGGTGGCGATTCAGCAACTTCGATGCCAACTTTTCTCTGCAATTGCTAAGTCCTTGACGTCGTTAGGAAAAAAGGGAATTGCTGTTGATTCGCAAGTCATGCCGTCGCGGTCACACGATGGCGGGTTGGGGCGAACTGTCACAGTTGTCTGACGGTTACCTCGCAACCTTGAATGCGAGACGGTTTACCGCTTTCCATATATCGTGACCTCCGCGAGGGCGTGCGGAGTCACCCGCAGGCACGATGACGATGCGCCCGTGTAACTGTCTCGACCCTGTGACGATGCCGGCAACGGGGCAATGGCTCGGGCGTCAGCCAGAGACAGGGGAAACGCGTCTTGGTACCCCGTCTGGCGCAGGTTTGCGGACCGTTGAGGCGCGTCGGCTCCCGACGTATCAGGCATGTGACAGCACGCCGTTCCTTGGTTGGGGAATTACCTTTTGTTGCGATTTGCTTCTTGCCGCCAATTGCAGCTATGGCCTACGCTATGGGCAAGAAAAAAAATGAAAGGTCTCACGCTGTGAGACCGCATAGATAGGGGGGCTTCGTGAACAGATATCTCCATAACGGGCCGTTGGCCTTTCTTGCCTGCTCCGCGCTGGCCATGACAGCAACGGCATCCCACGCACAGGGCGTGCCGGCGCCGAGTGATGATGCGGGCGCGCGTATCGAGCAGCTGCAGCAGCAGTTGACTGAACAAGCCCACCAGATCGAAACCCTCAGGCAAGCGGTGGCAGACCAGGAGGCGCGTCAACGCGAATTGCAGCGTGCGCTGGGCCAGGAGTCACGCCCCGTCGCCGGTCGGGCCGAGCGCGTGGCGCCGTCCGCGCAAACGCCGCAAACGCAGGACACGGTCAGTGCATCCGATACTTCCCAGCGCGCCGTGCGCGTGGGGACTGCGCCAAGTCAGGAGCCCCGGCCACCGGCCGTGGCGCCGTTGTTCGACCAGCCGGGAATTCTCACCCCCAAGAGCAAATTTGTGCTGGAGCCCTCGGTGCAATACAGTTACTCGTCGAGCAACCGGGTGGCACTGGTGGGCTACACCATCATTCCGGCATTGCTGATCGGCCTGGTAGACGTGCGCGAGGTCAAGCGCAACACGCTAACGGGTGCCTTGACGGGCCGCTATGGCCTGACCAATCGGCTGGAACTGGAGGCCAAGCTGCCTTACGTGTACCGGTCCGATTCGACGATCAGCCGCGAAATCGCGATTGGAACGGCCACTGACAGCGTGTACAGCACCAGCGGCAAGGCCCTCGGCGACGTCGAACTCGCGGCGCGTTACCAACTCAACGAAGGAGGCGGTAACAAGCCCTATTTCATCGGATCGATGCGTTTCAAGTCGCGTACCGGCAAGGATCCGTTCGATGTAGTAACCGACTGCGTCACGCGCTGCGTGGGCAACACGACGGGGACCGGCCTGTCGCTCGACCTGCCGACCGGCTCGGGTTTTTACTCACTGCAACCGGGCCTGACCTGGCTGTTCCCGTCTGATCCCGCAGTGTTCTTTGGTGGCATCAGCTACACGTACAACTTCAAGCGCAGCGACGTCAGCCGCCTGGTGCTCAACGGCGAGCGTGAGTTCCTTGGCACGGTGGAGCCCGGCGGCGTCTTCGGCATCAATTTTGGCATGGGGCTGGCGCTCAACGAAAAATCTTCGTTCAGCATGGGCGTTGACCTGAACTCAATCGCCCGCACGCGCCAGGACGGTGTGCCAGTGCCGGGCTCCGTGCGCACCCAGCTGGCCAGCCTGCTGCTGGGCTATTCGTACCGATACAGCGACAAGACCACTTTGAGCGTCACGGTCGGTGCCGGCCTCACGCGGGACACACCGGACCTGACCGTGAACCTCAGGATTCCGATGTCTTTCTAAAGGGCTTCATGGAATTGCGAAAAATCCTTTGCGTCAGTCTGGGCACGCATTCTGCAGAGGTGGCCGACCATTTGCGGGCCGCTGCTTGGGACGTGTTGCCGGCAGCCGACCTGGCTGCGGCGCGACGCATTCAGGCGCATCAGCAAGTGCCGGTCGGCGTGCTGCTGCTCAGGGACTTTACGCCTGGGCGGCTGGACTCGGTTGAGGAGTTCCTGAGGCTGTCACATCGGGTGGAGTGGGTAGGCGTATTCGACGTCGAGGCGCTCAATTCGCAGGTCCTGCGCGAGTTGGTCCTGAACTACTTTTTTGACTACCACACGCAGCCGCTGGACTGGCGCGTGCTCGACCTCACGCTGGGCCACGCCTTTCGCCGCGCCCAACTGCGTGGCCAGGGCGAGGCATACCTCCAAGCCGCAGGCAGCATGGGCATGGTCGGGCACAGCGCGGCGATTGCGCGCTTGCAACAACAGATCCGCAAGGTGGCCGCCACCGACGCGCCGGTGCTCATCGGTGGAGAAAGCGGCAGTGGCAAGGAACTGGCCGCGCGTGCCATTCACCAGTGTTCCCGGCGCGCTGCCGGTCCGTTCGTAGCCGTCGATTGCGGTGCAATTGCGCCGTCGCTGATTCATTCGGAACTGTTTGGCCACGAGCGCGGCTCCTTCACCGGCGCGACGGCAGGCAAGCAAGGATTGATCGAGGCGGCCAGCGGCGGCACCATCTTCCTGGACGAAATCACCGACCTGCCGCTTGAACTGCAGACCAACCTGTTGCGTTTTCTGCAGGAACATACCATTCATCGTGTGGGTTCCACGCGCAGCCTGCAGGTCGATGCCCACGTGATCGCGGCCTCGCACGTGGATCCGGCGGAGGCGGTGGCTGCAGGCCGGTTTCGTGAAGACCTGTTCTATCGCCTGAATGTCTTGCCCATCGTGGTGCCGCCCTTGCGCGAACGCATGTCCGACGTGCCGATGCTGGCGCAGCATTTTTTGCAGCGTTGCATGGCCGACAAGCACCGGCGGGTGGAAGGCTTCAGCCGGCAGGCCATGGCTGCGATGATGTTCCACGGCTGGCGGGGCAACGTGCGCGAGTTGTGCAATCGTGTTCAGCGCGCCATGGTGATGACGGACCAGCGCTTGATCACGTCGGCCGATCTGGGGTTGGCGGAGGCGAGCGGGCCTGTCGGCATCGGACTGGACGCGGTGCGCACCATGGCCGAGCGCAATGCGATTACGCTGACCCTCGATCGTGCCGGCCGCAACGTCACCCATGCGGCGCGCGACCTGGGTATTTCGCGCATGACGCTATACCGCCTGATGGACAAGCACGGCCTCGCCCCGCGCGCTGAATGAGGGCTGATGCGCCGGCGGCCTTCAGCGACTGGCGAGGGCGGCAACAGCTTGGCTTGGTGTGGTATTGAGCGCTATCGGGTACAGAAAAAGGCGCCTTTTCGGCCATGGCATCGCTGCCAATCCGCAAGGGATCTATGGGGCGCTGTGGTTTACGCCTCGCCCTGGCCAATAAACCATCATTTTTGTCGTTGCCATCAAGCATGCAACACTACATTAGCTTGATGTCGGGCGCAATCCCAAGCAGAATTCAAAAGCAGATTCATCGCGTCCATTTTCTGATTGCCCTCATGCCAAAACCCAAAGTCCCTCCCGCCAGTATCGGCAACGCCGACGATACTGAGGCCGCTTTTTACGAAGCGCTGCAAAGTGGCGACATCGAAAAGCTCATGGCTTGTTGGGGTGATGAGGACGACATTGTTTGCGTGCACCCGGGCGGCGCGCGGCTGGTGGGTGGCGCCGCCATACGCGCCGCGTTTGATGCTATGTTTTCCAATGGCACCATTCGGGCCCATGCCGAAAAAGTCCGTAAGGTGGAAGCCCTGAGCGCCAGTGTGCACAGTGTGCTGGAGCGTGTTGAAGTGCTGACCGAAGAAGGCCCGCGCCACGCCTATGTGATTGCCACCAACGTGTATCACGCAACGGCGCAAGGCTGGCGCATGGTGGCCCATCATGCCAGCCCCGGTACTTCGCGCGACCTGCAGGAGGTGTCAGAAGTCCCGCCCATGCTTCACTGACGGGCATCAGCAGCTATGAATTATGTAGCGCCATGGTGGCTTCCAGGCGGCAATTCGCAGACCATATGGGCGGCATTACGCGCCCGCCGCTTCCTCGGGCAACCGCCCATGTTTCGCCGCGAACGCTGGACCACGCCCGACAACGACTTTGTGGATGTCGACTGGCTGATGCCCATGCCTGCAAGCGTGGCGGCACCACCCTTATTAGTGGTCTTCCACGGCCTGGAGGGTTCGTCGTCCAGCCACTATGCCGAAGCCTTTGCCGACGTCGCCCGCACCCATGGCTGGGCTTGCGCCGTGCCGCACTTTCGCGGCTGCTCCGGCGAGCTTAATCTGGCGCCGCGCGCCTACCACTCGGGTGATTTCGCCGAGATCGACTGGCTGCTCAGGCGCTTTGCAGACCAGCACGCCGGGCCGGTGGTGGCCGTCGGCATTTCCCTGGGCGGCAATGCGCTGATGCGTTGGGCTGCCGAGTTAGGTGCAGAGGCCCGGCAGGTGGTTGCAGGCGTTGCTTCGGTCTGCTCGCCGCTTGATCTGGCGGCCAGCGGTAGGGCCATCGGCCGGGGGTTCAACCGTCAGGTGTACACCCGCATGTTCCTCAAGACCATGGTGCCCAAGGCGCTCCAAAAGCTGGCGCAGCACCCCGGCCTGTTTGACCGCCAACAGCTCCTGGCCGCGCGCGACCTGTACGAATTTGACAATGTGTTCACTGCGCCAGTCCACGGTTTCAAGGACGCAGAGGACTACTGGGCGCGCGCCTCGGCCAAGCCGCATTTGCATCAGGTGGCCGTGCCGGCGCTGGCCCTGAACGCGCTGAATGATCCCTTCGTTCCGGCCAGCAGCCTGCCGCTGGCCGCCGATGTCAGTAGCTATGTCACCCTCTGGCAGCCTGAGCAGGGCGGCCACGTGGGTTTTCCTTCGTCATCTTCTCTTTGGGAAAATTTCCCCGGGCACGTGCGCGCCATGCCTGAAGCGGTCACCGCTTTTCTGGCGGCGCAGCTGTAGGTTTCTTGACCCTGCGCGCATCACGCCCACCAAGGCAGCGCAAAATCACTGCATGGATGATATTGTTCGCCAGGCCATCGCGAAATGGCCCAACGTTCCCAATTGCTACGGCTGGCTCGGGCTGGATGCGCGTGGCAATTGGTACATGCGCGACGACAGGGCCCAGGCAGCCGGGCCTTTTTCTTCGCTAGATGGCGGGAGCGGCGTGGCCAGCAAGGGCTCGATGCTCAAGCACGAAAAGCTGATTGACTTCATTCAGCGCAACTACGAAAGCGACGCCAGCGGTCAGTGGTTTTTCCAGAACGGCCCGCAACGCGTCTATGTAGAGCTGGAAGCCACGCCGCTGATCTGGCGCGTTGATGCAGCACCCGCTTTTGCGGCCACGGCGCACACCGGCCAGCCTGCCCGTGTCCAGCGCTGCGTGCTGGATGAACAAGGCCGGGTGTACCTGGAAACCGATCTGGGCTTCGGTCTGGTCCACACGCTGGACATGACACACGCGGCCGATGCCATGGAGCAGGGTCTGTGGGTTCCAGAAGAACTGCTGGCAGGTGATTTACCCGCGCGGTTTGGCTATGTGCGCAGTCCACAGTTGCTGCAAAAAATATAGCATATTGCGACCGTGCTGCTTGGGCTATAGCCGTATTTTGTTAAAATACTCAATAAAAAAGCCGGTCACTGACCGGCTTTTTTATTGAGGCACTGGCGCTGCTTATTTGGCAGCGTTCACCATATACTCCACGGCGGACCGGACGTCAGCGTCAGGTGCAGCGGAGCCGCCTTTGGGTGGCATTGCATTTTTACCTTTGATGGCGCTGGCCGTCAGCATGTCGAGGCCGGTTTTGATGCGGGGTGCCCAGGCCGCTTTGTCGCCAAACTTGGGTGAACCGGCCACGCCGGCGGCATGGCAAGCGAAGCAAACCTGCTTGTACAAGGCTTCACCGGCGCCAGAGCCAGCACCTGCCGCCGCGACCTTGGAAGGGGTAGCAGGGGCAGCAGGCATTGCGGGAGCAGCTGGAGCAGCCGTGTTGGCCGCCACCACAGCGGCCGGTGGAGTTGCAGCGGCTTGTGCGGCCGGAGCGGCAGCCGCTACTGCAGGGGCTGCGGGTGCGGTGGGCTCGGCAAACTTGCCACCTGCAGCCGTCGTCATGTACACCACGGCGCGGCCGACTTCGATGTCTTCAAAGTTGCCACCGCCTTGCGCACCCATGGCGTTTTTGCCTTTGAGGGCCGAATTCCAGAGCGCATCAAAACCTGTTTTGATGCGGGGTTCCCAAGCCGCTGCATCGCCGAATTTGGGGGCACCCAGGACGCCTGCGGCATGGCAGGTCACGCATTGGGCTTTGTAGACGGCTTCACCCGACAGGAGGGGACGATTGGCATCACGGAGTTCAACCATGCCGATTTTCTGGATGCGTTGCGCCACGGCTTTTTCAGTATCCGCGGCCCCCGATGAGGGCTTGTTGCCGGAGGTCACGTACAGCACCAGCCCGATAATGGCAAAAATAGGAACTACAAAAGAGAAAAAAACCGCTGCCAGCAACTGCTGTGGGGTCTTGATCGGGCCGGTGTGGACTGCTTCGGGGGCCGTGGTGGGATCGTTTGCGCTCATGGCGTCCTCAAAAAACTAAAAACCGGCGGGCTATCGGGGGCTGCTACAGCGTCTGCGCAGCAGCGTTGGATTATAGCCGGGGGCCTTGTAGGCTCTGTCGCGTTGACAGTCAAGCCGGCCACTCGACTATGCTGAGCGCTTTGACTGAAAAGGCTTGAAACGAGATGCTGGCTACCAAAGGGATGCGCTTCCCAATCGACGTCATTCTGGTATGCATCCGTTGGTACGCGGCGTATCCGTTGAGCTATCGCCATCT
>DFWY01000092.1:0-8979 GCA_002381615.1 Polaromonas sp. UBA4122
TTGATCACGTTGGCGTGGGTACCGGCCATGTTGATCATGCCAGCGTCTTTTGCAGGATCGACACCTGCCGAGATCATCATCGCCACCGGAACGTTGAAGCTCGATGTCGAATTGACGTCACCCAATGCGATTTTCTTGCCTTTTAGGTCCTTGACGTTATTGATCCCCGCATCGGTGCGGGCGAAGATGCCGGAGTAATACACAGATTCACCATGGCGTACCGCCAGCGCCAGCAATTCAGCGCATCCGCGACCGCGGGCCTGCAGGTAGCTCGCCGGGCCAAACCAGGCGATATCGGCGGCGCCGTTGCACATGGCCTCGACCACTGCTCCGTAGCTCTGTCCGACCTTGATATCGAATTTCAGGCCGGTGGACTGGTTGATTGCGCCGAAGATCGGTTCGAAATCCTTCTTGGTGCCGTCTTCGGTGCCGCCGTCGGCAGGTATGAGAATGACGCGCAAAGGCTCGGCCACGCTGCCATCGTGTTGCGCCCCGGCGAAGGTGGTCGCGCTGCCGAACAGTCCGGTGGTAGCTAACGTAGTTGCCAATACGGCTCGGATAAATAGATTGCGGTGCATGGTTGAATCTCCTGTCTGGTGGGTGAAATTGAAATTGCCGCTATCGCCGACGTAGCCTGCGGCGGCCGCCGCACATCGGCTTGCCTTATGCGGCGCTAGTGGCGCCAAAGATGCCTTCCTGAAGAACGCTTTTCTTTGGCATCGTCGGACGTTTTAAGTAGTTCCCATCGCCGGATCGCTGAGCCCATGCTGGCTGGTTTCGACCCGGCCAGCAAAGCGGCGCATATAGCCATTGAGCGTGTCGGCAGTCACGCTGAAGTCATACCAGTTGGCGCTCTTGCGGAGCGACCAGTTCTGTTCCACTACCTTGCCTGGTTCGACCTTCAACACCCATGGTCCGACGCTGCCGTAAGCATTGTCCTGAATCGTTAGCGTGCAGGCCTGTGTCCCGGTATTGCTGAATTTTACGTAGACATCCCCGTTTGCGATGTCGTAACAGACCCGGCATTCCGGGCTAGACACGTTTCCGATAGTTGCTGCATCGTCCTTGAATACGCGTACGAAGCCGTTCGGTCCATATACCCACAGATCATGCTTGCCTTTGTCGGCCGACACGTCCCAGATATCCGTCAGCGTCTTTCCGGCTTCAACGGTATAGCGGCGCGGAATGCGATCAAGATGCATCTTGTCATAGACGTGATACACCGCGCCCTGTGTGCCCGTGTTGGCGAAAGTCAGCTCAACGCTGATGCCGGCCTTGACGGTGGCGTTGACATGCAACTCGTAGGGCAGTCTGCGCGAAAAGCGGACCCCTTTTTCCTGGAACAGCGGCTGGTTCTTCGTCGGAACGGTATATGCCAGCATCGTTCTTTGCTGCGCGTCCAGCACCGCATAGTTGCTGGTGTCGGGCAGCGTTGGCCACGCCGCGTCTCGTGCCTGCCTGAAGTCGAACGCCGAGCTCAGGTCGCCGCAGACTGCACGATGCCATGGGCTGATGTTCGGAACAGCAATGTCGAAGCGTTTTTCCAGAAACATCGCCATTGAGGTGTGGTCGAACACTTGCGACGTGACCCAGCCGCCCTTGCTCCACGGCGAAATCACGTACATCGGGACGCGTGCGCTCAGCCCGAACGGCCGAATGGTGCCCGAAATGGTGTCGTCGGCTTTTTTGTATGTTCCTGTCGGGTCTGAAAAGTACTCGCCGTCAAGCTTGAGAGTGGCTTTCCCTGCCAGGGTACCGTCCAGGTTGTATGACGGAACGGCCGGCGGGGGCACGTGATCGAAAAGACCGTCGTTTTCGTCAAAGGTCAAAAAGAATGCCGTTTTGCTCCAGACGTCGGTGTTCGCGGTCAGTGCGTTCAACACCTGCTCCGTGAAGTTGCTGCCTTTCAGCGGGCTGGATGGCCCGCCTGGATGCTCGGAGAATGCTTGGGGAGGGAGCACCCAGCACACTTGAGGCAGAGTGCCGTTTTTGACGTCGCTGGCGAGGTCATCAAGCGTCCAGAGCGACATGCCGTTCTTGTAGATGGGCGAACCGGGTTGTGCCGTTCTGAAGCTGTCAAAAGCCAGGCATCCGTTCATCGCACCGGTCCAATTGTCGTTAGGGTCCTGATAGATGCGCCAGGTGATGCCGGCTTGCTCGAGAAGGTCCGGAAGAGTCGGCCATTTGAACGCTGTACCCTTGTAGGTATAGCCCGGTACCGGCCACTTGTCGACGGCAGGGTTGCCAAGCCAGCAGCGCAGATTGTTGGGCTCTGAATCGGTATCGGTGCAATTGATACCCTGGGCTCCCAGATCGGGATTGAAATTCGAACCGCTAAAGAAGGTGATCCGATTGGGGTCGGTCCCGGTGGTGATCGAGCAATGATAGGCATCGCAAATCGTGAAAGCTTCGGCCAGAGCGAACTGAAACGGAATGTCTTCCCGCTTGAAGTAGCCCATCGAATTATTATTCTTGTACTTCGGCCAATAGCCGAACTTGCCCTGGTTCCATGCCGCCTGAGAGTCCGAAAAGCTGTGTGGCGTGCTGGGCGCGAGCAAGGCATTGAATTGTTTCGGGTCCAGATGGAACGGCGCAACTTCGGTGGTGCCGTTGGACTGGTACCAGATCGGCTTGCCACTCTCGAGCGGTATCGGAAAGCGGTCGCCGAACCCGCGCACGCCTTTCATGGTGCCGAAATAATGGTCAAAACCACGGTTTTCCTGCATCAGGATAACAATGTTTTTGACGTCCTTGATCGTGCCGGTATCAACGGCGGGTTGAACGGCAAGGGCCTTGCGAATGCTCAAGGGCAGCGCGGCAAGCGCGGCGGCGGCGGCGCCTGTGTTGGCGCTCATGCGCAAGAATTTGCGGCGATCGATGCTCATAAAAATGTACTCCTAATGGTGGCAAATGGATTGTGGTTTTGGATCCGTGCGGTTTAGGGCGCACAGCGAATGACGGGCGCCAGCGTGGTGACTACGGGCGCCGGCGTGGTGACCAAGGCTGATTCTGTCGGTTGGGCGTCGACTTTTCCTCCTCCGCAAGCGGCAAGGTTCAGGGTCAGGAAAAGCGAAATGCCGAGGAACAGCGCTCGGGTTCGTGATGACAACGGTTTCATAAGTACTCCTGATTCAATGACAAAGGTTGATAGGACATGGCAGAGTGAAGCGGACAGGGTGAAACAGTGCAGAACGGTGGTCCAGCACCCAGCTTGTGAGCTGCTCGTAACCGGCAAAACTCAGAACGTTGGGAAGTAGGTCACCGGGTTGTCCGGCGTAGCCCCCTAGGTGGGCGGCAAAGCGAACCTTTGACAGTTGGGCGCAGCAAGCGTCCATGCCGGAGTCGCCCACAAACAAGGCTTCTGAGGCCGATATCTCCATACGCTCCATTAGAAGCAGCAAAGGGTCAGCCGCGGGCTTCGGAAGTGGCGCATCACCGAGGCTTACGATGGCGTCAAAAGAGTCAGCAATGGATGCCGATGCCAGCAGAACATCGGTCGAGGCACGATCCCGATTGGTACAGACGCCCAGCTTCAGTCCCTGTGATTTGAGTGCCGCTAATGCATCTGTCACGCCAGCAAACAAGGGAGCCGTCGACAACCAGCGCCGCTCGTAATAGGCCATGTACTCGATTTCGAGTTGACTCGCCGCAACCGCATCGACAGGAGCCGATTGCAGGGCGATGGCCTGGCGAAACATGGGCCTCAATCCTTCGTTGAGTGCTGACCGCAAGAGTGACATTGAAACTTCGCGCATACCGGCTTTCGCAAGCACGTCGTTGGCAGCGGCCGACAGCGATGGCAACGTATCAAATAGGGTGCCATCGACATCAAAAATTACTGCTCGTATTTGAGCGTTTGTGTTCATAAAATGAATGTTATTCACTAGATATGTCACTTTCGTGACTGCGTTTCTCCCTATATGGACATTTATCGCTCAAAAATTGTCATTTTTGGTTTCTAATATGCTCAGTTTTTATCCTCGGGATTTCGCATGCTCAAAGCCGCTCGCCACAAAGAAATCGTCGTCCTGGTTCAGGGAGGGGGTGCTGTCGAGGTCAGTGCTTTGGCCGAAAGGTTTCAGACCTCGCCCATCACGATTCGACGAGACCTCATCGAATTGCATGAGCGCGGGCTGCTGGAACGCACGAGAGGTGGGGCCGTCTCAGGAGAAGTTATCGCCGAAGGCTGGGCGCGTTACGAGAGCATCAGCTACGCAGAACGGGAACGAGAGAACTTTCGCGAAAAGCGCGCGATTGCGGAACTGGCCGCGCAGCTGGTCTCCGATGGAGACTGCATTCTGGTCAATGGGGGAACGACCTCTCGGCATCTGGCTGAGGCACTTCGCGGTCACCACAACCTGCATGTGGTCACGAACGGACTGACAGTTGCAATGGAGTTTGCTCGGAGCCAGAACGCCTCAGTCTATCTGTTGCCTGGCACAGTCGACTTCAAGAAGATGGCCTCGGTTAGCCGCCCCGCTCCCGGAGCCTTCGACGACATCTCGGTTCGCGCGGCTTTTCTGGGGGTTCATGGCATCTCGCTCTCGGGCGGCATCGGGATGCTGTCCCCTGAGGAAGCGGCCATGAACCGAGCCTTCATCGACGCAGCACAGACGGTGAACGTAATAGTGGATTCGTCGAAGTTCTGCTCTCAGGCCATCTTCCGTATCGCCAAGCTGGACAAGGTGACGCGCGTCATCACGGATGCAGGCATCGACCCGGGCGCACGTCAAAAACTCGAGAGCTTGGGAGTTGAGGTGCTTGTGGCGTCACCGGAAGACGCTTCGCTTTGAGTCAAGCGGTGCAATGATCGTCGCCAACTCATTTCTGGAACACCTTCACAACCGTCAACCGGCTACATCGTACAGCGCGGTGGCCACAAGCCCGACAAGAAACAGCTCCGGGAGCTGCGCAAAGATGCCAAGATGGTGCTGCTGCCCAACACCTTCTCCAAGACCGAACAAATCGGCGCCTGGATTGACCCACGGCCCATGACGTTGGTAATGGCGGCCACCTCCCAGACGAAAACCGACGAAGTCGTGACGGCCCTGATCCATTGCGTCGAAGGCATGAAGATCAAGGCGTTCGGCGAAAAGAACCGTACGGCGCGGGCCAGGCGTGACTGGCTCACATGCGACGAGGGCGTGGATATCTCCGCCGAGATCCTCTTGGGCGGTATCTATTCAGCCCTCCCCCCCCGGAATTGGCTGGGAAAGGCTGACCTCATTTTCGTTTGAGAGGTGAGTGGGTAGCGCGAGGATATCGAGCATGAACGAGATGCCCGATCTGATGCGACTGAGTCACGCCGATAAGGACGATCTGATATGCAGATTGTGGCCTTTGCAATTTGAACTGGGAAAGCTGATGGCACGCGTAACCGAACTCAAAACCCGGCTGGCGAGGAACAGTCGCAATTCGTTCAAGCCCTACAAGGCAATGCCCCACAGCCTCGCTTTGGCTGAGGGTTGAATAGTTTCAAACCGGCCACCTAAAAAGGCAAACCGTCAGGCGTCGCTGGCCATGGCTTCCCCCAGCCGGACACTGCGGCCGGGCACCCAGTCGGGATTGAACTGCAGCGGTCCTTTGGGGAACAGCATCACGACGGTGGAGCCCAGCAAAAAACGGCCCATCTCGTCCCCCTGCTTCAACACAATAGCGGGCGTTGATTCAGCAGGGTAGCGCCATTCACGCACCGCCTTGCCGCGCGGCGGATTCACCACGCCATGCCAGACGGTGGCCATGCTGCCCACAATCGTGGCGCCGACAAGAATCAGCACAAAGGGGCCGCGCGCGGACTCGAACACGCACACCACACGCTCGTTGCGCGCGAACAGTCCGGGCACACCCCGCGCAGTGGCCGGGTTGACTGAAAACAGCTCCCCAGGCACGCAAATCATGCGCGTCAGGCGACCCTCACACGGCATGTGAATGCGGTGGTAGTCCTTGGGGCTGAGGTAGAGCGTGGCAAAGCTGCCATCCTGGTACTGCGCGGCCAGCACAGCATCACCGCCCACCAGGGCCGTGGTGGAGTAGTGGTGGCCCTTGGCCTGGAAAATCTGGTCGTGCTCAATCACGCCAAACTGGCTGATCGCGCCGTCCACCGGACAAATCAGCTCGGCCTGCGCCAAAAGCCGAGCACCGGTTTTAAGGGCGCGCGTGAAAAAGTCATTGAACGTGCGGTAACTGGCGATGTCGGAATTAGCCGCTTCGCTCATGTTCACCTGGTATTTGCCGACAAACCAGCGAATGATCTCAGTGGTGACCCAGCCGCGCTCGCGGGAAGCGACGAAGCCCGCGAAGGCGGTCAGCGCCTGCTTGGGCAGCAGGTATTGGGAAAGGACGGAAAAACGGTCGGACACAGGCGCTCACGGTAGTGGGTGGTCGCGGCATTTTATCGGGAGGCGAAAAAAAGCCTGTGCGGGCCCGACAGGTTCAGTGCGTAGGGTAGCCGGCCTCCGTCAGCGCCGCCGCCACCGTTTGCCGGTCTTTGGACGTCTGAACCGTCACTTTTTTGGCGGGCAGTTCCACGCTGATCTTGGCATCAGGGTCCAGCAACTGGACTGTCTGAGTGATCGCCTTGACACAGTGACCGCAGCTCATTGCCGGGATATCGAATTCCATAAGGACTCCTTGAACCGTTGAGGGATGAATAAGGGATGAAGTCTGAACCTTCCCATGGGGGCAGGGTCAACCTATTTTCCTCGATGTCTCAGTGTATTCGGCGCTATGGTCAGCGGGCGGTTTGACCCTGACATGGTAGTAAGGTTCAAACTATCCCCATCGTCGCATTGAGCGATTCACCGCAGATCACCCAAGGAGAGCGCGCATGAGCGTCACACCAACATTAAAAGCCCCGCTGACCGCAGATAGCACCGAGCAGACCGAATGGCGCTTTCCCGTTGAAGGCATGACCTGCGCGTCTTGCGTGGCCCGCGTGGAGAAAGCGCTAGTCGGCGTTGCGGGGGTTGTTGACGTCAGCGTTAATTTTGCAACCGAGCAGGCCAGCGTCAAGGCGAGCCGCGATGTCAGCATGGAAACGCTTCAACGCGCTGTTGAAAAAGCCGGCTACGCCGTGGCCGAGCAGTCGGTGCGGCTCAAGATAGGCGACATGACCTGCGCCTCCTGCGTGTCGCGCGTGGAAAAAGCGCTCAAGCAAGTACCGGGCGTGCTCTCGGCCGAAGTCAATCTGGCCACCGAGACCGCCGAGGTGAAACTCTCGGGCGGCGCCGTCACGCCACCCCAACTCATCGCAGCCGTTGAAAAAGCCGGTTACCGTGCCTGGGAGCTTCAGGCGCCCGGCGCTGGTCCCGATGCCGCTGTCGGCCCTGCCGGAAAACCCGGCGCCGACTGGTGGCCCATTGCACTGGCAGCGGCACTGTCGGCGCCGCTGGCGCTGCCGATGCTGGGGGCGCTGGTAGGCAAGATGTGGATGCTGGACGGCTGGCTGCAATGGCTGCTTGCCACGCCGGTCCAGTTCTGGCTGGGTGCGCGCTTTTACCGTGCCGGCTGGAAAGCGCTGCGGGCCGGTGCCGGCAACATGGATTTGCTGGTGGCCCTGGGCACCTCGGCCGCCTATGGGCTCAGCGTCTACCAGCTCCTGGTGCATGGCGACCATGGCATGGCGCATCTTTATTTCGAAGCGTCGGCCGTGGTGATCACGCTGGTGCTGCTCGGCAAATGGATGGAAGCGCGCGCCAAGCGCCAGACCACCGAAGCCATCCGGGCGCTCAATGCGTTGCGTCCCGACACGGCACGGCGGCGCCGCGATGGCAAGGACGAGGAGGTGGCGGTGGCCGAGGTGCTGGTCGGCGACCTGGTCGTGGTGCGCCCCGGAGAACGCATCGCGGTGGACGGCGAGATCATCGAAGGCGCCACGCAGGTGGACGAATCGCTGATCACCGGCGAGAGCCTGCCCGTCAACAAGCATGAGGGCGACCGGGTCACGGGCGGTGCGGTCAACGCCGAAGGCCTGATCGTGGTCCGTACCACGGCGGTCGGGGCTGAATCAACGCTGGCCCGCATTGTGCGGATGGTGGAATCGGCGCAGGCCAAAAAAGCGCCCATCCAGCGGCTGGTGGACCAGGTCAGCGCCGTGTTTGTGCCGGTCGTCATAGTGGCGGCCTTCATCACCCTGCTGGGCTGGGGCCTGTTTACCGGTAACTGGGAGACCGCCATTCTCAACGCCGTTGCCGTGCTGGTGATTGCCTGCCCCTGCGCCTTGGGGCTGGCCACGCCCACGGCCATCATGGTCGGCACCGGCGTGGCAGCCAAGCACGGCATTTTGATTAAAGATGCTGAAGCGCTGGAAGTGGCGCACCGGGTCAAGGTCGTGGCCTTCGACAAGACCGGCACGCTGACCGAAGGCAAGCCCGAGGTGGTGGCGCTGGAGCCCAACGGGGGCTCGTCGCGCCATACGGTTCTGGCCTGGAGCGCTGCCATCCAGGCCGGCAGCGAACATCCGCTGGCCAAAGCCGTCACCGCACTCGCCTTCAAAGACCAGCTCAGCGTGCCGGCGGCGTCGCAAGTGCGTGCGGTCGCCGGGCGCGGCATGTCGGCTGTGGTGGAGGGGCGCGAACTGCGACTGGGAAGCCCGCGCTTCATGCAGGAGCTTGGGGTGGATCTCAGCGCCTTTTCAGCACGCGCCCAGGCACTGGAAGCCGGCGGCCGCACAGTGTCCTGGCTGGCCGATGTGAGCAACCAGCCCCAACTGCTGGGACTGCTGGCCTTTGGCGACACAATCAAACCCAGCGCAGCCCCGGCAGTGGCCAGTCTCCACGCGCTGGGCATCAAAACTGCCCTGGTGACCGGTGACAACCGCGGCAGCGCCGAAGCCGTTGCGAAGCAGCTCAACATTGACATCGTTCATTACCAGGTCTTGCCGGAAGACAAGGCCGCCATCGTTGGCCAGCTCAAAGCGCAAATCCAGGAAAATGGCGGCCGCGTGGCGATGGTGGGCGACGGCATCAACGACGCGCCCGC
>DFWY01000092.1:9116-14673 GCA_002381615.1 Polaromonas sp. UBA4122
GACGGCATCAACGACGCGCCCGCACTGGCGGCGGCTGACGTAGGCATTGCCATGTCCACCGGCACCGACGTGGCCATGCACGCGGCAGGCATCACGCTGATGCGCGGCAACCCGGCGCTGGTGGCGGACGCCATCGACATCTCGCGCCGCACCTATGCCAAGATTCGGCAGAATTTGTTCTGGGCGTTTTTCTACAACGTGGTGGGCATACCACTGGCGGCCTTTGGCCTGCTGAGCCCTGTGATTGCCGGCGCCGCCATGGCGCTCAGCAGCGTCAGCGTGGTGACCAACGCCTTGCTGCTGCGCCGCTGGAAAGGAAGGGCTCAATGACGCAAGACATCGCCAGTATCGGCAGCGCCAGCGGCCCCTTCAACATCGGGCAGGCCGCCGCGCAATCGGGCGTGTCGGCCAAAATGATCCGCCACTATGAAGCCCTCGGTCTGTTGCCGACCGTGCACCGCACCGACGCAGGCTACCGCCAGTATGGCGACAGGGAAGTGCACACCCTGCGCTTCATACGCCGTGCCCGCGCACTGGGTTTCAGCATGGCCGAGATCGCCGAGCTGCTCAAGCTGTGGCAAGACAAGCGCCGCGCCAGCGCAGACGTCAAGCGCATCGCGCTAGCCCATGTCGCCGAGCTGGAGCGTCGCATTGCCGAGATGGAGGCGATGCGGCAAAACCTGACGCAGTTGGCGCACTGCTGCAAGGGCAACAGCCGGCCGGATTGCCCCATCCTGACCGAACTGGCGGGGTAGGCGTATGGCCAGTTGATGCAAGCCGCAAATTGAGGCATGGGAATTCAGGGCTTGGGGGTGTCGGGGCCAGGGGCGGTTTTGCATTCCCAGAAAATGCGCGCCGTGCAATGGCGGCAAATTTCGGGGTCGAGCTTGTTGAAGATGGTGGAAATCGCGGTGGCTTTGTCGGAAAACTGGTGCTCTGGGCCAAGCACGCGGGTAAAGCCGGTTTTGCGCCACATGCGGATCACCTCTGGCCGCGGCCGGTGAAAGTACAGATTGCCCCCCATGGCACGGCGTGCGGCGAGTTCGGCCTCCCACAGCTCGGCACCGGCCAGATCAATGAAGTTCATGCTCTTGGCCATCACCAGCAAGTGCTTTTGCGGTTGCGGCTGGCAGCGCAGCGCGTGCAGGATATCGGCCACATGCTGGGTGGCGCCAAAGTACACCTCGCCCTCCATGCGCAGCAGCTTGAGCTGCGGGCATTCGGGTAAAAAAGCCCCCACGCTTGTCACTTCGTGTACCACGCTGCCCCCCGAGGGGGCTGGCCTTGCTTGGGGCGGCCCGGCGCTGCGGCCCGCTTCGTCCGCCGGATGCTGTGCGTCATCGATCACCACAAACTGCCGGTCTGGCGCGCGGCTGTCAAAGCCCATGGTGCGCATGGCAGGCCGCGAGGTGCGGTACAAAAAAGACATCAGCGACAGCAGCATGCCCAGCAAAATGGCAATCTCCAGCCGGATGGTGACCGTGGCCACCATGGTGGCCAGCGCCACGCCAAAATCGCTGCGACTCAGGGTGAACAACTGGCGCCAGCGCGCAAAGTCGAGGAGGGCCAGCGCGACCAGCACCAGCAGCGCCGACAACCCGGCCATGGGAATCTGCGCCAGCAGCGGCGCACTGACCGCCACCAGGGCCAGCAGCAGCAAGGCAGAAAACACCGAGGCCAGCGGAGTCCGGGCACCGGCTTCCAGATTCGGCATGGAGCGGTTCATGGAGCCGCACGACACATAGCACGAGAAGAATCCACCGACGATGTTCGACAGGCCCTGGCCCCGGAACTCGCGGTTGGCATCGATGCGCTGACCCGAACGCAAGGCCACCGTCTTGGCAATCGAGATGGCCTGCCCCAGGGCCACGATGGTCAGCGCAAACGCCAGGCCGATCAGATCCGAGGCCTGCGCCCAGCTGATGCGCGGCACCTCAAAGCGCGGCCACGGCGTAGCGATCTGCCCCACCGTTCGCAGCGCCGTAACGGGGGCGCTAAGCGGCGTGGCGCTGTTGGCGTTCAGGTAATGACTCCACCCCCATGCCAGCGCAGTGGCCACCACCAGCCCGATGAGCATGTACGGCCAGTTGCGGCGCCAGCGGCGCAGCAGCAGCGCCACGCTGAGGGTGATGCCGCCCACCGCCAGCGCAGCCGGTTGCGCCGAGGGCAGCTGCGTGAACACATGCCTCAGCACGGCGGCGGCACCGTGGCCGGGCGCGGCGGCCAAGCCCAGCAGATCGGGCAAGGCATGCACGGCAATCAGCAGCGCCGCACCCGAGGTAAAACCAAACAGCACCGCCGGAGAAATGAAGTTGGCCAGCACGCCCAGGCGCAGCGCGCCAATCAGCCACTGCATGACGCCGACCATCACGGTGATGGCCAGCGCCAGCTGGATATACAGCGGGCTGAAGGCCATCGCCAGCGGCGAGAGCATGGCAAACAGGGCCAGCGAGTTGGCGTTGGTGGGGCCCGACATGACGTGCCAGCTGGAGCCGAACAGCGCGGCGAGGATGCACGGAATGACCGCCGTGTAAAGGCCATATTCCGGCGGCAGCCCCGCCAGCGTGGCAAAGGCAATGCCTTGGGGCAAGACCAGCACAGCGCCCAGCAAGCCGGCCATCGCATCGACGCGCAGCGTGGCGGGCGATACCTGCCGTACCCAGGCGCCAAACAGGCGCTCGAACAGACTTTCAAGCAGGGGCATGGCGCGCAAAGTGGTGCCGGGTTCGGAGGGTTTCATCAGGAAGGCCGCAGGTTTTCAAGCCAGACCCAACCAGCGTAACAGCAGTCCAGAGCCTGCCGAGGCCGCGACCACCGAAATCACGCCCCACTTGAATCGCCACAACGCCAGGGCGGCCAGCACCACCAGCGTCAGCGCCATCCAGTCAGCTTGTGTATAAAAAAGGCCTGTAGCCCCCGAAGGATAAACGACAGTAGCTATAAAAAACAGAGCAAGATTGGCAATCACACCGACCACGGCTGCGGTCACCGCCGCCAGCGGCGCAGTCAGCCTGAGCTTGCCGCGCGTGGACTCGACCCACGGCCCACCCGCCAGAATGAAAATGAACGAGGGCAAAAAGGTGAACCACGTTGCCGCGCAAGCGGCCAGCGCCGCCCCCAGAAACAGGGCGTCGGGGCCCGCGACCTGCTTGGCCCAGCCGCCCACAAAACCTACAAAGGCCACCACCATGATGAGCGGGCCGGGCGTGGTTTCGCCCAGCGCCAGGCCATCCATCATTTGCGCCGTGCTGAGCCAGTGGTAATGCTCGACCGCGGCCTGGTTTACATAGGGCAGCACGGCATAAGCGCCGCCAAAAGTCAGCAGCGCGGCCTTGGTGAAGAACCAGCCCATCTGCGTGAGCGTGCCGCTCCAGCCGTAGCGCAGCACCAGTGCAGCCATGGGCAGCAGCCAGAGCGCAGCGCCCGCCAAAAGCACCGTGGCCAAGCGGGAGCTCTTGAACAGCGCGTGGGGCGGCGTGGGCGTGTCGTCATCGATCAGGGCCACGTCGCGAACGCTTTGCGCCGCCGACGAAGGGCTACTTCCGCGCATCAAGGTGCCCGGGGCCACGCGCGCCAGCACGGCCCCCATCAGCATGGCGCCCAGCACGACCAGCGGAAAGGGCAGCTTGAATACCCAAATTGCTATGAAACTAGTAGCGGCTATCGCCCATGGAACGGGGGCGAGCAACGGATTTCCCAATGATTTACTGGCAATGCGGTGCAGCGCATGCAACACAATGGCCGCCACCGCCGGCTTGATGCCGTAAAACAGACCCGCCACCAGCGGCTGCTGGCCAAAGGCCATGTAGATCCAGCTCAGCGCAATCAGCAGCACCAGCGAAGGCAGGACGAACAAGACCCCCGCCACCACGCCGCCCCAGCTGCGGTGCATCAGCCAGCCCAGGTAGGTGGCAAGCTGCTGCGCCTCCGGGCCGGGCAGCACCATGCAAAAGTTGAGCGCGTGCAGAAAGCGTTGTTCAGACACCCAGCGCCGCCGCTCCACCAGCTCGCGGTGCATGATGGCAATCTGCCCCGCCGGCCCGCCAAAACTGATGAAGCCGAGCTGAAGCCAGAAGCGAAACGCCTGGTTGAAAGAAATCGCGACCGGTTTTTGGGCGTTTGGAGAGTTCATGCAGTATCCAGCAGGGGGGGTTGGTCGGCCGCGTGCAGCGTCTGCTTCAGGCCCGCTGGACTTTGAACACCGCGCGGCTGGCGCGCGCGTTGGGCAGGAAACGGATTTCTCGGCCGTCCTGCAGGCCAAATTGGTCCAGAATCTGCAGCTGGTTTTTTACGGCCAGGGCTTCAAAGTCCTGCATCGTACCGACGCGAATGTTGGGGGTGTCGTACCACTGGTAAGGCAGCACCTTGGTCACCGGCATGCGCCCGCGCAGCACGGCCAGTCGGTTGGGCCAGTGGCCAAAATTGGGAAAAGCCACGATGCCGATACGGCCAACGCGGGCGGTTTCACGCAGCATGACTTCAGCGTTGCGCAAATGCTGCAGTGTGTCTATCTGCAGCACCACGTCAAACGATCCATCGCCAAACACCGCCAGGCCTTCTTCCAGATTGAGCTGGAGCACGTTCACGCCGCGCGCCACGCAGGCCTGCACGTTGGCATCGTTCAACTCGACGCCGTAACCTGAGCAGCCACGCTCGCGAATCAAATGGGCCAGCATTTCGCCAGTTCCGCAGCCCAGATCCAGCACGCGGGCACCGTGCGGCACCAGCCGGGCAATCGACAGCAGATCCGGAGAAGGCTGCGCATTCACATCAGACAGTCGGGTCATACAGCCACCTTGCTCTGAAAATAGGAGCGGACTACGCCCAGGTAGCGGGCATCCTCGAGCAAAAATGCATCATGCCCATGCGGCGCATCGATTTCGGCGTAACTCACATCGCGCTGGTTGTCGAGCAGGGCCTTGACGATTTCGCGGCTACGCGCGGGTGAAAACCGCCAGTCGGTGGTGAAGCTCACCAACAGGAATTTGGCGCTGGCCTTTGCCAGGGCGCGGCTCAGATCGCCGCCAAACTCGCCGGCCGGATCAAAGTAGTCCAGCGCCCGGGTGATCAGCAAATAAGTGTTGGCGTCGAAGTACTCGGCGAACTTGTCGCCCTGGTAGCGCAGGTAGCTTTCGATCTCAAATTCCACGTCTTGAGTGGTGTATTTATAGGCCCCCACGCTTGTCGCTACGCCTGCTGCGCTGTCCCCCGAGGGGGCTGAACTTGCTTGGGGCGGCCCGGCGCTGCGCCCGGAAGCACTCGCATTTGGGGCAAGGCCCTGGCGCAGCTGGCGGCCGAACTTCTCGTTCATCACGTCGTCGCTCAAATAGGTGATGTGTCCGATCATGCGGGCAATGCGCAGGCCGCGTTTGGGCAGCACGCCGTGGCGGTAAAAATGCCCGCCGTGAAAGTCCGGGTCGGTCACGATGGCGCGGCGCGCGACTTCGTTGAAGGCGATGTTTTCGGCTGTCAGGTTGGGCGCGCTGGCCACCACCACGGCGTGCCGCACGCGCTCGGGATATTGCAGCGTCCAGGCCAGCGCCTGCATGCCGCCCAG
>DFWY01000092.1:14875-20606 GCA_002381615.1 Polaromonas sp. UBA4122
GCGCTGACCCAGTCCTGCACCGTCACAACCGGAAAATCAGCGCCGTAAATTTCATTGGTATCCGGATTGACCTGCATGGGCCCGGTGGAGCCGAAGCAGGAGCCCAGGTTGTTGACGCCGATCACAAAAAACTGGTCGGTATCCACCGGTTTGCCCGGGCCAATCATGGTGTCCCACCAGCCTTCGGACTTGACCTTGACGCGGCCGGTCTCGTCCAGGTAAACCCCGGCCACATGGTGCGACGCATTCAGCGCGTGGCAAATCAGCACCGCGTTGGACTTGTCGGCGTTGAGCTGACCGTAGGTTTCATAACTCAGGTCGTAAGCGCGAATCGACGCACCGCTTTGCAAAGGCAGGACCTCGGCAAAGTGCATGGACTGCGGCGTGGCGACAAGGACTGAAGCAAAAGACACGATAGGAGTACCCACGATAGGAAGACCAGAGATCAAGACCAGCAAAACAGCAATGTGAAGCAACAAAAAGAAAACCCGGCATCGCTAAGGGCGAGTCCGGGTTCATGGATTTTCGTCTTTAGCGGTACTTTTTAAGCGCCCGCAAGCTGAGCAAATCGGCGCTATTTAAGTATAGCAAGCTAGGCGGGTACCAGCAGCGCCAACAATCCCAGCAGCGTAAAAATGAGGGCCGAAACGATGTGGACCACGCGCAGCGGCACCAGGCGCGTGACACGGCTACCCAGCCAGACCACCGGGGCGTTGGCCAGCATCATGCCTAGCGTGCTGCCGGCCACCACCCAGACCCAGGTCTGATAGCGGGCGGCCAGCATCACGGTCGCGATCTGGGTCTTGTCGCCCATCTCGGCGAGAAAAAACGCCAGCACGGTGGTACCAAACACGCCAAAGCGCGGGGCGTCCGAGGTTTCCCCGTCATCGAGCTTGTCGGGGATCAGCATCCACACCGCCATGGCGATGAAGGAGGCGCCCAGAATCCAGCGCAAGACTTGCGGGCTGATGACTGTGGTGACCCAGGCACCCAGTACGCCGGCCATGGCATGGTTGGCGATGGTGGAGACAAAAATGCCGAGGACAATGGGCCAGGGTTTGCGAAATCGCGCTGCAAGCACCAGCGCGAGAAGTTGCGTCTTGTCGCCCATTTCGGCAAGGGCGACGATGCCAGTGGAGACGAGGAAAGCTTCCATGAAACAAATAACTCCGGCCGGATAAAAACCAATGACTGCACGACATCCCCGGCCTGAAACGGAGGCTGTGCAGTCAAAGGTCTCGCCAAGCTTGATGCCGTTTGCGCCATGTTGGCCTGGGTATCTCAACGATATTTCAAGGCCAGACAAGTCTGTTGACGCAAACCCCTCTCGCTCCTGTCAAACAGGAGGAAGGGAGGCTACTCCCCAATGACAGCGCACAGTATACCGGCAGCGCCTGGCCGGGCTTGCCCGACGACGGCTTGGTGCCGATCGCTTTTCTGCACGCTTCTGGCGCATTTCTTGCTTGTATTTGGTGCGAGTCTCAGCATTCGCCAAAAAACGCACCAAGACAATACATTTCATTCGAAGAGGGATTTATGGAAGCACTAAAACAGGGCTCAGATGCCTTGTTCATTCTGTTGGGCGGCATTATGGTGCTCGCCATGCACGCCGGTTTTGCCTTTCTGGAGTTGGGCACGGTCCGCAAAAAGAACCAGGTCAATGCGCTGGTCAAGATACTGGTGGATTTCTCGGTATCGACCGTGGTCTATTTTGCGGTGGGCTATGGCGTGGCGTATGGCACCCATTTCTTTGTCGGAGCCGAGGAGCTGGCCGCCAAAAACGGTTACGAGCTCGTCAGGTTCTTCTTTTTGCTGACGTTTGCGGCGGCCATTCCGGCGATTATTTCGGGCGGCATTGCCGAACGCGCGCGCTTTTACCCTCAATTGATTGCAACAGCGATCATCGTTGGTTTTGTGTACCCGTTTTTTGAAGGCATTACCTGGAACCATCATTTTGGCGTGCAGGCCTGGATCAAGTCAGTCACCGGCGCCGAATTTCATGATTTTGCCGGCTCCGTCGTGGTTCATGCCATAGGCGGCTGGCTGGCACTGCCAGCGGTGATTTTGCTGGGCGCACGCCGCAACCGCTACCGCAAGGATGGCGCGGTGTCGGCCCACCCGCCCTCCAACATCCCTTTTCTGGCGCTGGGCGCCTGGATCCTGACCGTCGGATGGTTCGGCTTTAACGTGATGAGCGCACAGACCATCGACAAGATTTCAGGCCTGGTGGCCGTCAACTCGCTGATGGCCATGGTGGGCGGCACGCTAGCCGCGCTGGCCTTTGGCAAAAATGACCCCGGCTTTGTGTACAACGGGCCGCTGGCAGGGCTGGTGGCGGTGTGCGCGGGCTCTGACCTGATGCATCCGCTGGGCGCGCTGGTGGTGGGTGGCGTGGCCGGCGGGGTTTTTGTGGTGATGTTCACGCTGACGCAAAACAAATGGAAGATTGATGATGTGCTGGGCGTCTGGCCGCTGCATGGACTGTGCGGCGCCTGGGGCGGTATCGCTGCGGGCATTTTTGGCAGCAAGGCGCTGGGGGGCTTGGGCGGCGTGAGTTTTGGCGCTCAGTTGATTGGCAGCGCCATGGGCGTGGGCTGGGCGCTGCTGGCGGGCTTTGCCGTTTATGGCGCGCTCAAGGCCACCATGGGGCTGCGCCTTAGCCAGGAAGAAGAATTTGAAGGCGCGGACCTTTCAGTTCACCGCATCGGCGCCACACCTGACCGCGAGGTCAACTGGTAATCGGAACCTCCACGCGGGGCGCAGACTTGCTATTTATTTAGTAGCTGACTGCGCCCGTCCTTCCTGCGCTAAACCCACTTTTCATCAATAACCCGCGCGCTGCAGGCGCGGCGCGGCCCACCGGTCCAGTGACCATGGACCCAGGCCGTAAATGGCCAGCCCGGCCAGGAGCGAAGCCCAAAACACATGCTGCTGCAGCGCAGCCGGTGCCATCTCGGCCAGGGAAATGACGCCCACCGCATTCACCACAAACAACCCCAGCGCCGAAAAGCGTCCACCGAGGCCCAGCACCAACAGCACCGGTAACACCAGCTCGCCCGTGCTGCCCATGGCCGCCGCCAAGGCCGGTGACAGCATGGGCACCTTGTATTCATTGGTAAACAGGGCAACCGTGGTTTCCCAGTCGCGCAACTTGGTCAAGCCGGGCAGGAAAAAAACCTGCGCCACATACAGCCGCGCCAACAAGGCAGCTGCCGGCTGCATGGCGTCAAGCGCACGGGTCAAGTGGTGCCAGAGGTTCAAACCGCGCCGGATCAAACCGGGATTAGGGGTATTCATGAGTGTTCTTTCTCAATGGTGTGTAACAGATGCGCGCCTGTGACCAGACCTGTTTGCACGGACTGGCCCAGCCAAGCCTCGAAATCAAATGCTGGCGCGTCATTGTCAGCACCTCCGGCAAGGTCAGCGCCTGTTCCCGTGACAGCCCGGCCAGCAGCGCCGACACCAGAGCATATTCCGCTGCGCTGATGCTGCGAACCCGCAGCTTGAATCCTTGCCGCCAGGCCAGGGCGTGTTCGCCCAGACCAGCCTGCAGCAACTCCCGCGGGCTGCGCTTTCGCAGGCTCACCCAGCAGGTGCCCGTTGACGATGCTGACCGCCGGGTAAGGACTTGCCAGCAGGGCCATGCCCGCGCACAGGGTCAATGTGGCCTGCTCTGGGTCGCCCGTGGAAAGCAGGGCCAAGGACAGCGGCCGGCACCGCATCGCAGGCGGCGTCAGCCCGGTGCAGGGCCCACTCGATACGCGCAACATCCCCGAGGAAGGGCTCGTCGACCAGTTGCGCCGCTGCGCGTTGCAACAAGCATGCTGGACAGCAGGGCGGCGGCGACCAGGGCAGTTGGTTCATTTGAAAATCTCCTGTTAATTCATCAAGTTGAAAATCAACCAGGGCAAAAACCTTTTTCTGTCTGGTTGCGAATTGGTCTGCGGTGCGCGGGTTTTTCATGGTTTTTGAAAAGAAAGTCCGGGACGTCCTGCACCTGGAAGCTGGAGAATATCGCAGCCACCACCCGCCAAGCCATCGCAAAGTTCCGGCCAGCAAAAATTCCGTGGGTCTTGCGCACAAGTATAAGAGACAGCCGCTAGACTGCCGCCCCAAGCCCACCTTTGAAGATCAGTTGGTTGAACTCCGCGTCTACCTTATCCGCTTTGCGCGCCTGCAGTTGCGCAATGACGACTGGGCCGCTTGTTTCTGATGCGCGAGTGGCTGGAACTTTCTTCGCGAGAAGTCTGTAAGGAACGGCCCCTCATACCGACTAATTTATATGTCCAGTTGCACCGTGCCGCCTGCGCCTGCAGAAGTGCCTGCACATTCACTGGTTTGGCAAACACAGCACCTGATCCATCCGAATTTTGGCGTGAAGCCTAAGATCACGTTACTCAGCCGCACCTGTCGGCAGGCCGGTGCGCTGCTGATCGCATCGCCCTGAAGTTGTATCTGCCGGCATGTAAAGCCTGTCCGAAATTCGAAAATCAAGTGCTTACCAGGCGGGTAGCCATGGGCCGGTGGCGCCACTACAGCAGCGGAGCGGGCTGACGCCGCGAGTTTCGCCGACCAGTTGCCTGAATAAAAGGGGGGTTCTGCGGCTGCGAAAGCGGCCTTCACAGGCCGCCGATTCACCCAAACGGGGAACAGATCGGCCATTAGTGTTGTAATATTTTGTAACTATTTACTCGTCTGCTGCAAAAAGCCGCGTGATTTCCTGCGGCACTACAGCAGGGATTGAAACGGTTCAGGCGTCCGAGTATTTTTGGGAGGCACTCTCTTGTTTGGCGTCGCCGCGGCACATCAAGCTGGAAGCTTGAACTACCATGACGACTATGTATGTGTGCGCAAACTTTTCCAAAAAACCAATCAGGGACTTGGTCAAGGTTTAACAATATCTGAATTTCAGCGCTAGATGGTGCTCGTTTTATCTTTGGCTCCGGTCCCTTTTTCGACCGGCATTCCCACTAGCGGCTGGCTGGCCGAAGGGACTATCCCGTAAGCCCTGCCTCGTTACACCTGCCACGCAAGACCCGGGAGAATACCCAATCCCCTTCTCATGCGGAGCTGGCGCGGACTAGGTAGTCACGATAATTGTTTGTTTTTTTCCTAACTGGCGCATAATATACGGGTGTGAATTTAAATATTCACACAAGTTAGGTGATCGGTCAGTTTCGCGCGCTACAGCGGTACGTATAAGATTTGTTGTGCTTTCGGGACCCCATCGCTTTTGTTATTGTGTTTTAGAGGAGTCCCTTCATGGGCAACAAACTATACGTCGGCAACCTGCCTTACTCGGTGCGTGACGAAGATCTGCAACAATCTTTTGGCCAATTCGGCGCTGTCACCAGCGCTAAAGTCATGATGGAGCGCGACACGGGTCGCTCCAAAGGCTTTGGCTTTGTCGAAATGGCCAGCGATGCAGAAGCTCAAGCCGCAATCAATGGCATGAACGGCCAGCCTTTGGGCGGCCGTAGCGTTGTCGTGAACGAAGCCCGTCCAATGGAAGCACGTCCTCCACGTAGCGGCGGCTTCGGCGGCGGTAGCGGTGGTGGTGGTGGCGGCTACGGTGGTGGCGGCAGCGGTGGTGGTGGCGGCGGTTACGGCGGCGGTGCAGGTGGTGGCCGTTCCGGTGGCGGTGGCGGCGGCAGCGACGGCGGTTTCCGTAGCCCGTACGGCGGCGGCGGTGCTGGCGGCGGCGGCGGCGCTGGAGGATACTGCACTACAG
>DFWY01000092.1:20677-26745 GCA_002381615.1 Polaromonas sp. UBA4122
TATAAGAGACAGGCGGTGGACGCGGCGGCTACTAAGCCCTGCGAAACCCCCACGCTGCTGGCGATTAGCCACAGTGCACACAAGCCTCTTCAGTCAAAGACTGAAGAGAGCTAAAAAAGAAAGGCTTCAAAACTTCGGTTTTGAAGCCTTTTTGCTTTGTGCCCAGCTATTACAGGCGCATGCAGCTATTGTTTTTATAGCAGATCGGGCCAGCTTTCAGCGCGGATGAATGGGCGTCTGAAAAATGAATCAGTTCTGGCCCTGACGGTGCTTGCGGGCGCGGCCTGCCAGGGCCTTGTCAAACACCGCATTCGGCAGCAGGCGCAGCAACTTGGCCACCACGCCCATTTGCCACGGAATGACGCGGTAGCTGTGGCCCGCCTGGATGGCGACAAAGGCCTTGTCGGCAAACACCTCGGCCTTCATCAGAAACGGCATCGAATAGCGGTTTTGCCGTGTCAGCGGCGTGTCGATATAGCCCGGGCAAATCGTCACCACCTTCACACCGCTAGGCCGGAGTTCGCCGCGCAAACTTTCACAGTAGCTGGTGACCGCCGCCTTGCTGGCGCAGTAAGCCCCGTGACCCGGCAGGCCGCGTATGCCGGCCACACTGCCAATACCCACCAGCGCGCCGGTACCGCGCGTCACCATGGCCGCCACAAAGGGATGAAACGTGGCCGCCAGGCCGATATTGTTGGTGGCAAAAGTCTGCACCATGACATCGATATCTTCCCGCACGGCGGTGTCCATGCCGATGCTGATGCCGGCATTGGCTATCACCACGTCAGGCACGCCCTGAGCGGCAATACAGGCCTGTCCCGCCGCCACAATGCTGTCGATATCGGACACGTCGGCGCTGTAAATTTGATAGCGACTGGCACTGATCGAATTCGCCTCAGCCCACGACTGGACCTCTGCGGTTCGGCGCACTGCGAGTGCCAGCCGGTAGCCCGCCGCGTAATACCGCAGGGCCAGCGCCTGGCCGATGCCGCTGGATGCGCCGGTGATGAACACGAGTCTGGACATGGTGGGACTTGGGCTTGGATTTGGGTTGAAGTTGCCGGTCCGTGGCGGTACGCTACCGCAGTACTCACGTGTTGTACTAACGGGCGGTTGGAGCGGGACTGGCGGGACTCACCGCACCGGCAGCCCCGGAAGCCGATTTCGGCATCAGCACACCCCGAACGCGGCCTTTGAGATTGGCCACCTGGTCGAGGTTGTCATAAGCGAAGGTGTCGCCGGTGAACTGGTCGGTGCCCCGGATCAGGACCACGGGTTTGTGGGACTGGACACGCTCCTCGTTCAAAAACACATGCAGGAATTCGCCGCGAAATTCCAAGCGCGGAGTTGCCTTGCCGGTGGCGTCCTGGCTGCCGTCGCGCACCACCACCGCATTGCCGGTCAGCTGGACTTCCGAGCCATCGCTGTTGACGTAGGCGCGGTTGGCCGTGGCCGTGGTGATATGTCCGTCGACGTTGATGCTGCGCATCCGCACCTGGTCGATCTCCAGAATGTCGGTGTCCAGGAAGTGCCGCGCCTCGATGCCATAAATTTCGCTTTTGAGCTTGCCACCGTCGTCGAAGGTTTTGACGGTGAATTTGCGCATGAAATAGTCCACCTCGTGCCTGGCCTCTTTGGCCGCCTCGGGCGTACTGAAAATCGGCGTGTTGCGCACCAGCCAGTAGGTGCCCAAGGCCAGCGCACCCATCATCAGCAGCGGCATGTATATGGCCGTGCTGTCCCACACGCGTGCAAGGGTGCGCCAGGATCTCTTGAACTGCTGCAGCGCGCCGCTGCCGTCGGGCAGGGTGACCATATCAGCTGGCGTATGCCTGCAGCAGGCTGGCATAGCGACCGCTGGCGACGAGCAACAGGTCACACAGCTCGCGCGCAGCGCCATGGCCGCCGCGCGCCTGCGTGACGTGGTGGGCTTGCGCCCTGACCTCCGCGTGTGCATTCACCGGCGCGCAACTCAGCGCCGCGCGGCGCATCACAGGCAGATCGGGCCAGTCATCGCCCATGGCCGCCGCAGCGGTCCAGTCGAGTCCCAGCGCCTGCAGGGTGATTTCGGCGGCAGGGCGTTTGTCTTCGGTGCCAAAGTGGGCATGCGTAATGCCCAGCGCTTGCAGCCGCGCGCGCAGCGCCGGGCTGTCGCGCCCGGTGATCACAGCGGGTGTAATGCCGACTTTCTGCAGCAGCTTCAGGCCGAGGCCATCCAGAATGTTGAAACGCTTGAGGGTCTCACCATCCTCAGCCATGTAGAGGCCGCCATCGGTCAACACACCGTCCACGTCGAAGAACGCCACTTTCACGCCCTGTGCGCGCAGCAGCAGCTCAGGCGCGAAATTCAAAGCCGGTTTCAGAGCCGGTAAAGCGCATTCCGTCGCCGGGCCGCCCCGAGCAAGTTCAGCCCCCTCAGGGAGCAGTGCAGTATGCGAAGCGACAACCGTGGGGGCCATTTATTTATATCACCTTGGCGCGCATTAGGTCGTTGGTGTTGAGCGCACCGCACAGCACGCCAGCATCGTCCACCACCAGCACGCTGGTGATGCTGTGTTGCTCCATCAGCGCTACCGCTTCTACGGCGAGGGCGTCCGCCCGCACCGTGTGCGGATGGGCGTGCATCACTTCACCCGCGGTGCTGCTGCGCAAGTCCACGCCCTTCTCAACCAAGCGGCGCAAGTCACCGTCGGTGAAGATGCCCAGCACACGCTGGCTGTCGCTCACCACGGCCGAAGCCCCCAAGCCCTTGGCGCTCATCTCGCGCATGAGCTCTGTAAACGGGGTCTCTGGCCGCACCTGCGGTACGGCGTCACCGCTGCGCATCACGTCGCTCACATGGGTCAGCAACTTGCGGCCCAACGAACCACCGGGGTGCGAGCGGGCAAAGTCTTCTTCCTTGAAACCGCGCGCATCGAGCAGCGCCACGGCCAAGGCATCGCCGAGCGCTAGTTGCGCCGTGGTGCTGGCCGTAGGTGCCAGGTTCAGTGGGCACGCTTCCCGGGCCACGCTGCTGTCCAGTGTGACGCGGGCATGTTTGGCCAGAACGGATTGCACGCCGCCGGTGATGGCCACGAGCGGCACACCCAAACGGCTGAGCACCGGAAGAATCGCCATGAGCTCCTCGCTCACGCCGCTATTGGAGATGGCCAGTACCACGTCCAGGCCCGTAATCATGCCGAGATCGCCATGGCTGGCTTCGGCCGGATGCACAAACATGGCCGGCGTTCCGGTAGATGCCAGCGTGGCGGCGATCTTGCGACCGATGTGCCCGCTTTTGCCCATGCCCATGACCACCACATGGCCCCGGCACGCCAGCATCAGCAGGACTGCCTGGGCAAATTCGCTGCCCACGCGGTCCGCCAGGTCCCGCACGGCCGCGGCTTCTATCTCAAAGGTCTTCCTGGCAAGGGTCAGCGCCTGCTCGGCATCAAAGTTCGCGGGGTCAAAGCTCATGGCTGCATTCTATATAGTGCAAAGGCACACCCCGTCGGCGCATGACCATCAAACGTCAAGGTACTGGCAACTTCCTCGGCTACCATCGATGCATGAGTGCGCTTGAACTGACCCTGCTGTACCTGCTGGCCGCAGTGCTGGGCGTGGTCGCATGCCGCTCGCTCAAATTGCCGCCCATGCTCGGCTACTTGGCCGTGGGCGTGGTAATTGGGCCCCATGCGCTGGCACTGTCGGCAAACTCCGATGGTGTGCGCCATCTGGGCGAGTTCGGCGTGGTATTTTTGATGTTTGTGATCGGGCTGGAGTTCAACCTGCCCAAGCTGCGCTCCATGCGACGCCATGTCTTTGGGCTGGGACTGCTCCAGGTCGCGCTCACCATCGTGCTGGCTACCGTGGGCTCGCTGTTTCTTGCGAGCATGGCGCCGACCTTGTGGAAGATGGGGTGGCAAACCGCACTGGCGCTGTCCGGCGCGATGGCCATGAGCAGCACCGCCATTGTGGTCAAACTGCTGTCCGAACGGCTGGAGCTGGATTCCGAACACGGCAAGCGCGTGATGGGCGTGCTGCTGTTCCAGGACCTGGCCGTGGTGCCGCTGCTGGTACTGATTCCGGCGCTGGGTTCTTCGCCCGATAAACTGTTCATGGCGCTGGCGCTTGCCGGGCTGAAAGCCACCGTGTTGATCGGCCTGCTGCTCACCGGCGGCCAGCGCGTCATGCGTTGGTGGCTCACCCTCGTGGCACGGCGGAAAAGCGATGAGCTGTTTGTGCTTAACCTCTTGCTGGTCACGCTGGCGCTGGCCTGGCTGACCGAGCGGGCCGGGCTGAGTTTGGCACTGGGCGCTTTTATCGCTGGCATGCTGATCTCGGAAACCGAATTCAAGCACCAGGTCGAAACCGACATCCGGCCTTTTCACGATGTCTTGCTGGGTCTCTTTTTCATCAGTATTGGCATGATGCTGAACTGGCGCGAAGTCGCGCTGCACTGGCCGATAGTGCTACTGCTGGTGACGCTGCCCGTCTTGTTCAAACTGGTGATGGTCACGGCGCTGGCACGCACGCTGGGTGCGACCGATGGCGTGTCCTTGCGCACCGGCCTGTACCTCGCGCAGGCGGGCGAATTCGGCTTTGTGCTGCTGTCGCTGGCACAGGAGAGCCGGCTGGTGCCGCCAGCCCTGCTTAACCCGATCCTGGCCAGCATGGTGTTGTCGATGCTGGCTACGCCATTCATCATCATGTACAGCAACCGCATTGTGATGAAGCTGGTGTCCAGCGAATGGCTGCAGCAGTCGCTGCAGATGACCACCATTGCGCGCAAGTCCATCAACGCCAACAAGCACGTCATCATTTGCGGCTATGGCCGCTGCGGCCAGAACCTGGGCCACATGCTGGAGCACGAAGGCATCCCTTACATGGCGCTGGACCTGGACCCCGACCGGGTGCGCCAGGCCGCCGCAGCCGGCGACTCGGTGGTGTTTGGCGATGCGGTGCGCCTGCAGGCCCTGATGGCGGCGGGCCTGGCCCGCGCCAGTGCCGTGGTGGTGACTTATCTGGACACCGCCAGCGCCATCAAGGTGCTGGCCAACACGCGTGCTCACGCGCCCACGGTGCCGGTGATTGTGCGTACCGTGGATGACCATGACCTGGAAAAACTGCGGGCCGCCGGCGCCACCGAAGTCGTGCCCGAGGCCATAGAAGGCAGCCTGATGCTGGCCAGCCACGCGCTGGCGCTGGTGGGCGTGCCCATGCGCCGCGTGATCCGCGTGGTGCAGGACCAGCGCGATGCCCGCTACAACCTGCTGCGCGGCTACTTCCGCGGTGCCGATGACGACACCGCGGGCGAGCGCGAGCAGGAACGCCTCTCAACCGTAACGCTGCCGCCGGGCATCAAGTCAGTGGGCAAACCGCTGGGCGCGCTGGCGCTGCATGCAGCAGGCGTGCGCGTGGTCAGCCTGCGGCGCAGCAACGGTAAAACACTGGAAGTAGACGAGGAAACCCGGCTCGAGGGCGGCGACACGCTGGTGCTGTCAGGCAAGCCCGAGGCGCTGGCCATGGCCGAAGAGAAACTGCTGCGCGGGTGACCCCCCAAAGAGTAACCCCGCAAGCGTCAGCCCCAAGTCTGCGCGGTCCGGGAGCCCGTTCCATTTGGGTAGCGCAGGGTGCAAAATACGGGCTCACACCCACTTTGAATGAACCATGCCCGATCTCGACAGCCTCACTCACCAGACCATCAGCCAATACCTCAAAAGCCATATCCGCACCGTGCCTGACTGGCCCGTGCCCGGTGTGCAGTTTCGCGACATCACGCCGCTGCTGCAAAACCCCAAGGTCTTTCGCGTGCTGATAGATGCCTTTGTGCACCGCTACATGGACCCGGCGCTGCGTCCCGATGTGGTGGCCGGTCTCGATGCGCGCGGCTTCATTCTGGGGGCCGTGGTGGCGTATGAGCTGAACGTGGGCTTTGTACCGATCCGCAAAAAGGGCAAGCTGCCCTTTGCCACCGTGCAGGAAACCTACGCGCTTGAATACGGCAGCGCCACCGTGGAGCTGCACACCGACGCGGTGAAACCCGGCGACAGGGTGCTGTTGATTGACGACCTGATCGCCACCGGCGG
>DFWY01000092.1:26932-27159 GCA_002381615.1 Polaromonas sp. UBA4122
CCGAAGGCGCGGCGATTGTGGACTTGCCGGCGCTCGGCGGATCGGCCAAGCTGCAGGCAGCGGGCTTGCCATTGTTCACGCTGATCGATTTTGCCGGACACTGACGGAGGTTGAACGTTTTTGCTATTAAATTAATAGCCATCTATGCCCGTATCTATTGGGTTAAACGCATGTTTTATGCGTGAACCTTGGAACGGTGCCACCCCCCTTACCGACGTGCGCGCACG
>DFWY01000092.1:27290-27775 GCA_002381615.1 Polaromonas sp. UBA4122
GATGAAGCCGACTCCGCCATCTCGGTGTCTTCGAAGCCGGTGAGCAGCGTGTAGGAGTGCGGGCCACTTCGGGTTTTGACGCCATTTTCAGCCACGACCGACGGGCCGTGCGCGGATGCCGCGAGCAGGGCTTGTTTAAAGGCCGCCAATTCATCCGCATGGATCGGCTCATAGCGCTCGTCAGGCGGTTTGGCCGGATTCGCCGGTCCACGCGCCGTCGCTATGACATCCCCCTGCAGCTCGGCTGTTTGCGCCACCTCCCGGGGGATCGGCCTGGGCTTGCGCACAGCGGCCACTTCATCCATGCGCCAGTAAACGGCTGGCACCGTGATTTCAAAACGTGCTTTGGCGTTCTGGACAATCAGCGCCTCAATCTCGGCAAGCTGCCCGGGCGAGCCGCCAAAGGCCTTGGCCAAGTCCATCATGACCAGGAATTCGTTCCCGGGCTGGTCCAGGGAAAGCACCTTGAATTTATAGCTGGCGGA
>DFWY01000106.1:0-806 GCA_002381615.1 Polaromonas sp. UBA4122
GAAAAATTTTGCTTCAATAACGCTCGCAGTTTTGCGCTGCCGGAGATTCGCGCGCGAATGTCTTCGAGATAAACGAAGTTAATGCCTACTTCGCTTAGAGCGCTCACATCGAGCTTCGCGCGCTCGAGAAATGCGCGTGACGTGATAATTTGCTGCACAGTTGCGAGTTGCGCGCACGAAAGTAGGATCGTCGGCCCTGTGGAGTAGTTAAAAATCGCCGCCGCCTTGCCGAGCGTCCACAGACTCAGCAACACGACCGGCGTGGCGTTCTCGTTCGGCAGCAAGACGCCCACCCTCATCACGTCTCTCGACAACGCCTTGTCGAGTTGTCGGGCCATCAAGTCCGTGCTCACGAGCAGTTTCTTGTAAGTGAGCGCCGCATTCACGTCCTGCAACACGACGTGTCCTGGAAAACGCGCGGCGGCCTCGACCACAGCTTCGGCCAGTGTTTGCGGGCCGAACTGCATCTCAACTTCGAACTGCTGTCGCACCATCTGATCGCGCAGCCAGTTTGTGAACAGCGCGCGCGTTTGCGAAGTGCTGAGGTGCTCGACATGCGGCGCGATAAGCACATCGCTGAAGTGCGCGGTGATGCGCGGAAACCATTTCGTCCGATTTGGATTCGGCGACATGGGCAGACGGTGCGCGCCGCGCAAGTAGCATGTGATGACCTTCGTGCCCGTCTTGTGCAGGAGAAACCCGGTGCCGTCGAACAGTTTCATCAGCGTGCCGGTGCGGGAAAGCCGTCCTTCAGGGAAGAGCGCGAGTCGGCCGCCTTTCGTCAAAAATTCCGCCATGTATTTCAC
>DFWY01000106.1:1083-6344 GCA_002381615.1 Polaromonas sp. UBA4122
TTTTCATTTTTCAACCAAGGGATGAACAGGGATTAACAGGCTCTGTTGCAGTAAGCATAAACGACAATCTTGCCCATGCTTGATTTTCGCCAAAGTCTGATCAACAGCACGCTGCGCAAGGTGCTCAAACGGTTGCACGACCCTCTTGAGGTGATGCTGACCTAGTATGTGGCCTACCCGCTGAGCCTTCGCCATATCGAGGAGATGATGCAGGAGCGCGGTGTTTTCGTGGATCACGTCACGGTTCACCGCTGGGCGATCAAGGGGCTCTGTCGCGTTGACAATCAAGCCGGCCACTCGACTATGCTGAGCGCTTTGACTGAAAAGGCTTGAAACGAGATGCTGGCTACCAAAGGGATGCGCTTCCCAATCGACGTCATTCTGGTATGCATCCGTTGGTACGCGGCCTATCCGCTAAGCTATCGCCATTTGGAAGAAATCATGCAAGAGCGAGGCGTGTTCGTCGACCATTCTTCGATCAACCGCTGGGCGATCCGGTTTCTGCCATTGCTTGAAAAGGTCTTTCGCAAATACAAGCGCCCAGCGGGAGGGAGCTGGCGCATGGATGAGACCTACATCAAGGTCAAAGGCGTCTGGAAGTATCTCTACCGCGCGGTAGACAAGCAGGGCAAGACAGTCGACTTCCTGCTGACTGCCAAGCGCGACAAGGCCGCAGCCATGCGCTTCTTTGACAAAGCCATGCAAACCAACGGTGTTCCTGCGAAGGTCACGATGGACAAGAGCGGCGCCAACAAGGCAGCCATGGATGAGATCAATGCCAGAGGCGAAACACCGATCATCATCCGGCAAGTCAAATATCTGAACAACATCGTGGAGCAAGACCATCAGGCTGTCAAACGGGTCACCAGACCCATGCTCAACTTCAAGTCATTTCAAGCCGCCAAATGTGTGCTGGCCGGTATCGAGCTGATGCACATGATTCGCAAAGGTCAGCTCATGATGAACGGCTGCGGTGAGATGTCGTTTGCCGACCAGTTTTATGCATTGGCAGGGAAAATCCGTCCGGTCTGAGCGACTGGCATTCGTTCCCGTTAGAAGCACGTTCATCTGCCGGCAACGCGACAGAGCCCTCCACCGCGGCATTCGGCAAACGACGTCCCCAAACAGGCTGCGGTAGTGAATGTCGTGGTAGTCCTTGAGATTGCGAGCACGGCCGCAGTGTTTGCAGATTCGCTCACCGGCGGCAAGCTGTTCTATTTGCTTTACAACGACTGCCGCCTGAAGCTCCCTGAGGATAGACTTGCCCTGCGCTAGGCTCAGGCCCAACGTTGGAACGGACGCAAGGAAATCGATTTCGAGTGTGCAAAAATGGGGTTTTCGGTCTGGCACTAGGTAAGTTGATCCAGCGGCGCGCATCTTTAAGCAGCAATAGAAGCTGGTCTTGCCTCAGCGGCGAAGCCTCGAAGCCGAATCGCTTGTAGAAGCGTGCCGCATCTTCATCGATCGGGTGAGTGAGCATGGCCCGGATGCCGGCTTGCTCCGCAATGAGCAAGGTGCGTCGAATGGCGTCCTGCAGCATGCCAGTTCCAATGCCGCGCCCTTGGCTTTGCAGCGACACCGCCAGGCGAGCCAGGATCACCACAGGAACCGGATATTGGCCCATCCCTTTGGCGATGCGCTCGGGGGCCTCTATCGTGTCGATTTGTCCAACCGTGAGGCTGAAATATCCGCCCACGCGATCATTGTCCGCCGCCACAAAGGTCTTGGCTGAGCCGCTGCCTTGAGCTTGGCGCGCGTGACGCGTCAGCCATTCATTGAGTGCCGGTTTACCGCAATCAAACGTGTCAAGGCGATGAACTGTGTTCAGGGGAACCGGGGAGCTCCAGGTCATTGCACATTCCAAGGGGCCTTGCGCGAAAACAGGTCTTGAAGACCTTGATTCTCTTGAGCCGGACGGTCTAGCAAGTCCATTAGTGCTTGATACTGAGTACCCGACACCATGAAAAGACGTTGCTCAAGCAGTGTCTGCTCGGCCGCCTGGCAGGCGCTGTCGAGGATGAAGTCGGTCAAGGACTTGTGTGCAACCTCTGCAGCGCGGCGCAGAATGGTTTCTTGCTGTCCGGTCGCACGCAGTCCCAGACGTGCCGAACGTGATGTGCGTGATGACTGGGTCAAGGATACAGGCGTTGAGTCCATGATTTCACTGTGATTTGTTAGTTGATTGGCATAATGTTAGTACAAATGACGAACAAATACAAGAGCAGTGTGGTGAATTTTGGGTCAACTCGACGTGCATAGGGTCAAGGGCTCCTGCCATTCGCATCCCCAAAGCAGGCAGTCGCGATAGGCGATTTACAACCACAAGCGGCCGGTCATCCGGCGAAGTAAATGTGTCGCAGTTTTTGAAGTAAAAGTGTCACACCCGCACAGGATCTGGCAATCTGTTGCCTGTTCGCGCACCAGAGATAGAAGGTTGGCGAGAATCCGGCCGTCGGTCTCGGCTTTCGTGTCAGACGGCACTCACTTTGGCCATGCTCCGGTAAGTAGTGCCTGACCGAAAACACGCCAAGTCCAATAATGACGCGGGTTCCCGTCGCTTTTATCAAAACGAAGATTTTCTAAAACCCGCATTTTGAGCCATTTTTCTGCCCAATCATGGGCCAATGCCGGGTATTGGCCAGAATCTTCGCTCAATAATTGCCCTCCAATTTCGGCAAAAAATAGTCGTCAAAAACTCAGCAATCAGTCCACCCTTTCCCCTCTCAAACGTTATTGCGAGAGGTCCAAAAATGGTGCTTTTTTGATTGAGAAAGAAGACAGCTGACGTTCTACAACCACCGGCGATTGCATTCAACGCTGGGCTACGTCAGCCCAATGCAGTATGAGAAAAGCTGGCACGCGGCACAGCTATTGATGGCCGCATAATGAAGTGGCTAAGCGGTACGTCCAACAGGGGCAAGTCACTATGCCTGTGCCACTGCGCGCCAGACTACCGCCGACTGAATCGGCGCCCAGGTGCAATATCTTGAGTTCTTCGGCGGAGTCGCTCTCTTGAAGCAACGCCAACAATGAGAGACTGGGAGCGGTATATTACATTGGAAAATTAATTTCAAATAAGTCACTATTAAGGATATCAGGCTGCATAAGATCTTTCGGGGCCCTCACTTCTCTGGGCTGATATACGGCGCAGTGCTGATGATGCTGATTCATGTGATCGGCACGCTCGGCTACATGTACATCGGGCGTCCATCGGCGACCTGGATTGATGGTTTTTACATGACCTTTATCACCGTGGCCACCATTGGCTTTGGTGAAACAATCGATTTAAGCAGCCACCCGATGGGTCGCTTGTTTACCGTGTTCATTGCTGTGATTGGCATTGGCACGATGAGCTACCTGTTTTCCACTTTTGTAGCGCTGCTGCTTGAATCTGATCTCAACGCCGCTCTAAGGAAAAAACGCATGGAAAAGGAAATTGCCAGGCTCGCCGGGCACTACATTGTGTGCGGCATTGGCCGCGTCGGCACCAACGTAGCCGATGAACTGCTCAAGACCCAACGCAGGCTGGTGGTGATCGAGACTGATCGTCTGGCGCTGGACCGTTGGCTGGAGCAGCACCCAAACACGCTGCACCTATATGCTGACGCGGCTGACGATGAAGCATTGCGCCGGGCAGGGATCATGGCTGCGGCCGGGGTATTTGCCGTGACAGGCGACGACAGCCACAACCTCATGCTGTCGCTGTCGGTCAAGCTGCTGAACCCCAAGGCGCGGGTGGTGGCACGCGTGCATGACATTCGCAACATCGACAAGGCCCGCCGCGCCGGGGCGGATGAAGTAGTCTCGCCCGACTTCGCTGGCGGTTTGCGCATCGCTTCGGCCATGGTGCGGCCGCATGCCGTCAACTTCATGGACCAGATGCTACGCACCGATGAATATCTGCGGGTGGAGGAAGTGATGGTGCCGGCCCACTTCCAGGCTACACCCGTCGTCGAATTGATTCCAAAGTCAAGGGACTACATACTCCTGGCCACGCATGAGAATGGCAAATGGGTGTTCAATCCGGCCGACGATCATCTCGTCAAGGCGGGTGCGGTGCTGGTCTTCATGTCCAGTCCGGGAGGACGCGCGCATCTGGAACAGCTGTTCAAAGTTTGAAAGCGACTCGCTGTGCTGTTTTAAATGGCGGTTTTGTTGCGATAGTGGAGCCGAGGCGAAAAGAGTTGCGGGGTCGGCCTGTTGATCAAGCCGCCAGGCTATAGAACTGCTGTGCCGCGGACATGGTTTGGCCCTCGGGGCAGCCCAACTGCCCCTTGCGGATCATGTGCATGGTTTCGATTCCGGCGATGATGATCCTGGCGCTCCAGAATGACTTGAAGCCCAGCATCGGCCGGGTGATCCGCTTGATGGCCCGGTGGTCCTGTTCGACGATGTTGTTGAGGTACTTGTTTTGGCGCATCAGGATGTCGACGCAGGCGTCGGCCTTGACACTTTCAATGGCGGCCGTGTTGGCGCCGCTTTTGTCAATGGTGATCTTCTCTGGCACATCGTGCAGGTTGATGGCGCGCTCCAAGAACCGCCGGGCCGCAGCCAGATCCCGCTTGGCAGTGAGTAGAAAACCCACGGTGTCGCCGTCGCGATCGACGGCGCGGTAGAGATATTTCCACTGGCCTGAAACCTTGATGTAGGGGTGAGTAGGCCTTGGGGGTTTCACCCAAAGCCTCTCGCAGAACCGTGCGTAAATCTCTCGATTTACACGGTTCCCGTTATCCAACCTACGCCCCATGAGTCCGCCAGTGGTCGAACATCTGCGGTTGTGCTTCCTTGATCTTTTGCAACCACTCCTCACCGCGTCGCTTGTGGCGTCGCAGTGTCTTGTACTTGCGCCGAGCCCAACGCACAATCTTTCGGTCCAAATACCGACAGAGACCCTGCATGGCTGATCGATAAAAAGCTCCATAGTAGTTCCACCACCCACGTATCGTGGGATTGCATTGCTTGGCAACTTCGACAAGGCGCTTTGAGGTTTGGCCCGTAAGCCGCCACCCCCGCACCTGCTCTCGCATCCGTTTCAAGGCAACAGGACTGGCGCCGGGCAAGAAGCTTGTGGAAACGTGCCCGTGCTTCGTCTGCGCCCTTCGAGGCCGAAACTGGAAGCCCAAGAATGTGAAGGTCACATTCGGATAGGCTTGGGTGCGGCTGCGGTCCTTGCAATAAACGATCTTTGACTTTTCCGGGTGCATCGTCAACCCACATTCAGCCAGCCGTGAGGCAATGGCCTGCATGACCTCTTGCGCCTG